>JAYUWQ010000065.1:0-5716 GCA_043753485.1 bacterium | reverse complement strand
GGCGATGATCTTCATGCCATCCTGATCCGGCGAGGCGGGGGCGAGCTTCGCATTTGAGTAGACCAGGAGATACAGCACCACGGGGCGGTCCTCAAAGTCCTGGAAATTCTCGTAGAGCCATTGGAACCCGAGCCGCGACTCCCAGAAGCGGCCGAGCTGGGCGAAGCAGCGGCTGATGCGGAAGAAAACGATGGCATCGTAGTTCTGTTCCTTTTCCAGCTGTTCAATCTGGGCCTTGGTTTGCGCGGCGTAGAGCCGGACACTGTCCAGTTGGGCGGAAGCCGTCACGGAATCCCCGGATTTGGCGGCCACGAGGGCCGAGAGGCGGCTCACACTGCGCTCGTATTCGGCGGACACTTCCTTGAGGGTGGCCAGCACTTCATCCTTCTTGCGCAGGTTCTGATACGCTTGGAGCGCTTGTTCCTCCTTCTTGCCGCTCATCAATTCGTCGGCGAGCTTCAGCGCGGCAAAATTGATTTCGTTGACCAGCGGACGGGCTCCATTGGCCCGTTTGACCCGTTCCAGCAGGGTCACGCCCTTCTCCGGACGTTCAGTCTGGTAAAGTTCCACCAGCTTCAGCGACTGCCGGACTTCGCCCGAACTCCGGATGCCGGGAGCAAGGGCTGTTTCAAAGAGAACGATGGCCTTGTCCCGCTGCTGGTTTTCCGTGTAGCACTCGGCCAGCTCAATATTGACGTCATCCTTGAAAACAGCGCTGCCACCCTTGAGCGGCTCATACTTCTTGATGGCATCCGCCCACTTTTTCTGGGCTTTCAAAATCCGGGCGAGGGCCAGGTTGGCCTGATACACATTCTGCCCTTTGGGATAAGTGGTGACGTATTCGTTGAAGATGGCTTCTGCTTTGGCGTGATCGGGCTGATTGAAGTAGGCCGCCCCCAGGATAAAATACAGCGGCTCCAGCACCTCCGGCTTGGCTCCGACTTTTTTGGCGACCGTCATCAGTCCGGCATAATTGGCCGCCGCCGTCGCCCAATCGCCTTTGCTGAAGGCCTCGTAGGCCACTTTGCCCATCTTTTCGGTGTCGCTCAGATCCACCTCCGGGACTGCCGCCGCGGGCGCGGCCGGGGCCGGAGGAGCCTGCGCCGGCAACATCGCAGGAGAGCCCAGCAGGGCAGCACAAACCGGGATGCAAAAACGGCGGGAAGCAGAAAGCAGAGATTTCACTACGGGTTTGGAGATGGGGGGAAAGCTGGCCCTGGGCGCAGCCCCGGAAGAGGTGCGATTATTGAGGCAGGCCGACGCTTTGCAATAAATAAATGGCCCGCCAAGGCACTTCATCCCCGGCATCAGGCATCCCCCTACCGCAAGCGGTTTCGAAGCTGGACCTTGTTTATTTCCTGGTGAAAAGGCCAAACCGCATCTAATGTCTGCGCCGTGTTCGATTCCGGGTGTTTCACTTTTGGTCAGACCTTGGCATCCTCCGCAGTCCCCCCTTCAACCATATTCCTCCACACCCACCTACCGCATGAAGAAATTCACCACCGTCGCTGCCCTCGGCACCGCCTTCCTCAGCCTCGCCACCACCGGCTGTTTCAAGAATGAAACCAAATCCACCGTGAACGCCGACGGCAGCGGTAAATTCACTACGGTGATGGAACTGAATCTCGCCCCCATCATGGGCATGCTGGGCGGAGGAGCCGGTGCCCCCAATCCCCTCGGCGACAACCGCTCCATGCTGGTGAACATGATCCGCGCCATGAATCCCTCCGTGGATGCCTGGACCGACGCCAAGGTCGAAACCACCAAAGCCGGCGCCACCAAAATCACGCTTTCCGGATTGACCAAGGATTTCACCGCCAGCGGCGATCTCAAAAAAGCCCTCAGTTCCGCCAGCCCGGATCTCGCCGAAAAGGCCAGTGCCATGCCGGACATGAAGATGGTCAATTCCACCAAGGACGCTTCCGGCAACTGGGTCATCAGCATGGCCGGAGTGGATGAAATCATGACCATGCTCGGAGCCCTCCAATCCGAAGCCGCCAAGGAAGACTCCTTCACCCCCGGGCAGATGAAGATCACCGAAGAGGAAATCGCGACCAAAATCGCCGAATTCCGCCCCACTTACGACCAGTTCAAACCCATGGCCGCGATGATGCTGAAAGACATGTCCATCACCAGCGAGATGGAAGTGGGCGGCGAAATCCTTGAGTCCGCGGTTTTCAAAAAAACCGCCCCCAACAAGGTCTCGTGGACCTTCTCCGGCGAGCAGCTCATCGACATGGTCGACGGGATCGTCAACGACAAGGCCCTGCCTAAAAAAGTCGCCAAGCTCGCCGCCGCCTTCAATGAAGGCCCCAAGAGCGAGAAAGTCGGCCCCGCCCTGCGTGAATTCATCTCCCCGCTGATCGCTGACATCTACGGGGGCGCCGCTTCCCCCAAGCTGGTCATCAAACCTGGTGCCGCCAGCTTCGACTACGCTGCTGAAGTCGCCAAGGCCAAGGCCAACCAATCCCCTGAGCTGAAAAAACTGCTCGAGGAAGCCGCCAAGCCAGCAACCCTGCCCGGCCTCCCCGGAGCGGAAAAATCCCCGGAGGCCGCTCCCAAGGCGCCTTCCAAGGTGGTGCCGCCGACTCCCAAAAAGAAGGCCGCCTGACCTTGACCGCGCCCTGCGGTTTCAGTGATCCCAACGGAATTCCCGGACCTGAAAACTGACATCCCAACTCCCGCCCCGGCGGAGCTCAGCACGTCTGAGCTCCGCCGTTTTGCGCGGCACCTCAGCCTGCCCGGCCTCGGTTATGAAGGCCAGCTCTGCCTCAAACGCAGCGCCGTCCTCGTGCTGGGCGCAGGCGGCCTCGGCTGCCCTGCCCTGCTCTACCTCGCCGCCGCCGGCGTGGGACGGCTTGGCATCGTCGATGCCGATACCATCAGCCTCTCCAATCTCCAGCGGCAGATCCTCTTCGACGCCAGCGACTGCGGGCAGTCCAAAGCCACCACGGCCGCCCGCCGCCTCCACGCCCTCTATCCGGAAATCACCACGGACGTCTTCGAGCAATCCTTCACTGCGGCCAATGCCCTGACCCTCGCCGCGGACTACGACCTCCTCATCGACTGCACCGATAATTTCCCCACCCGCTATCTTTCCAGCGATACCGGCGTCTGGCTGAAAAAGCCTGTCATCTACGGTTCGATCCATCAGTTCGAAGGCCAGGTCAGCGTCTTCGCCCCGCACCTCGGCGCCCCTTGTTACCGCTGCATGTTCCCGGTGCCCCCGGCCCCCGGCAGCGTCCCGGACTGCAATACCGCCGGCGTCCTCGGGGTGCTGGCCGGTCTCATCGGCACCCTCCAGGCCGCCGAAGCCATCAAACTCCTGACCCATACCGGAGAATCCCTGCTCGGCCGCCTCCTCCACGCCGAAACCCTCGGTACCCGGTTCCGCGAATTCAAACTGCGCCGCGACCCCGCCTGCCCAGTTTGCGGGGAAACCCCTGCCATTACGGCACCCATCGACTACGGTCTTTTCTGCGGCCTGACCGCTTCCCCGCCCGGACTCGAACTCGCTCCCTCCCAATTCGCAGCCACCCGGCACCGCCACTTCCTGCTTGATGTCAGGGAACCCTGGGAACACACCCTGCTCCCTTTCCCGGCCGACCGGTGGATCCCGTGGCAGGATTTGGAATCCAACCTCTCCACCCTGCCCCGGGACCGCCCCATCCTGGCCCTCTGCCGCGTCGGTCTGCGCAGCCGCGAAGCCGCCCGCCTCCTCCGCCAGCACGGCCACCCTGAGGCCATCAGTCTAACGGGTGGGCTGGAGGCCTTGGACTGAGATCCCTGCCATAAAAGCAAAATTTGATATCCCAGGCCGTCACCCACGCCCTTTCCGCCGGAAAGCGTTCAGCAAAAAACGCACCCAGCCCGCCAGGACGGTGAACAGTGATGACCCGCTTCCATCCCCGGAATGGCCGGTCATGGGGGCTTCCCCCCGCCGGCCTGGTCTTGCCCGGCGCGGCTTCACCTCCAGGACCGGTGGTTTGGCAGGGGCTCCGCGGCCGATATCCAGACGCCGGCTGGCCTTGAGAGCGCGGGGGCCATCCCTCCACAGGCGCTGGCACCCCTGACAAATATCCAGTTCCAACTCCTCCTCCCGGTGCGGGATGAGCACCGCCAGCATCGGCCGCCGGCACTCCGGGCAGGCCGTGCCTCCGGGGGACGCCACGGGCCTTTCCTTCGACGTCCACCAGATCACATCGACCTGCTCGTCCGGGATCATCCGGCGGAATTGACTGAAATTCAGCGATTCGCCACCGCACCTGAGGCAGCGCCAGGCAATCCCAGTATCGTGCTTGCCGGGAACCAGCCCCCCGCCGCAACGGGGGCAGTCCATCCCCATCCCGCCGCTGGCGGCCGGCAGGAAATTTCCCCGGCGGGCCATGATTTTCCGGAGCGGCAAACCGTGATCCTCCGGGGGCGTGCTATCATTTCCATCATCGGACATTCTCCCTGACAGTCCATCAGGCTCCGCTCCTGCCAATCGAATATTCACCTCCAAGCCAGTCTTTGATCCGTCTTCAAAAACGCCATCTCCCCCACACTTGTTCTTTCCCATTTTATTCATCCGTGCCATGCGTTGAATCCGTGCCATCCATCGCCCATTCCCCTGCGCCGGCCCCGTCCGGCCCCCCTCGCAGTTGCCTGAAGTTTTTCCCCTGCCTTCCCAGTCTGTCCAAATTCCATCCGCCTTTTCCAACATGACCATCAGCCCTTCCGACTACGAAAAACCCGGCACCTTCTACCTCGGCCGGGAATATGACATCAGCACCAAGACCACCGAAGAGAAACTCGTCCTCTACGATTCCAAGGACCTCGTCACCCACGGAGTCGTGCTCGGCATGACCGGCAGCGGCAAGACCGGGCTTTGTTTTGCCCTGCTGGAGGAGGCAGCGATGGATAACATCCCGTCCATCATCATTGATCCCAAAGGCGATATCTCCAATTTTCTTCTCACTTTTCCCGAACTCACCGGCGAGGCCTTCCGCCCTTGGATCAATGAGGAGGACGCCGCCAAAAAGGACCTGACCCCTGACCAATTCGCGGCTGGCCAGGCGGCGGTGTGGGAAAAGGGCCTCGGAGAATGGGGCCAGTCCGCAGAACGCATCAAAACCCTCCGCAAAAACGTCGACATCAACATCTTCACCCCCGGGAGCAATGCCGGCATTCCTGTCAGCATCCTCGCCTCCCTTGCCGCGCCCGAATTCGAAATCATCGACGATAACGAATTGTTCTCGGAGCGCATCGAGACCACGGCCAGCTCCATCCTCGGTCTGATCGGCGTCACCGCCGACCCCATCAACAGCCGCGAGCACATCCTCCTCTCCAACATTTTCGACCGGGCCTGGCGCGGCGGCGAAAACCTCGATCTGGAGAAGATCATCAACTACGTGCAAAACCCGACCTTCGCCAAAGTGGGCGCCCTCGACCTGGAATCCTTCTATCCGGAAAAGAAGCGTTCCGAGCTGGCCATGGGCATCAACAACCTGCTGGCCTCCCCGGGTTTCAGCACCTGGCTGACGGGGGAAGCCCTCGACATCAAACGCCTGCTGCACACCCCGGAAGGAAAACCCCGGGTCAGCATCTTCAGCATCGCGCATCTCAATGACAGCGAGCGCATGTTTTTTGTTTCGCTGCTGCTGAATCAAATGCTGGGCTGGATGCGGGTCCAGAGCGGCACCACCAGCCTGCGCGCCCTGCTCTACATGGACGA
>JAYUWQ010000064.1:0-2317 GCA_043753485.1 bacterium | reverse complement strand
CAGCCCAGCGGAGCGGGCCGCCGGTTTTCCGGATGCTGATGACTTCGAGTTCATCGAGGTCGTGAATCTTTCCGCCGGTCCCGTGGCGCTGGGCAGTGCCGGCTTGACGGATGGCGTGATCCTGACGTTGCCAGCCTCCACCCTGGCTGCCGGGAGCCGGGCAGTGATTGTCAAAAACGCCGCGGCTTTCCGCGCCCGTTATGGCTCTGCGATCCCCATCGCTGGCGAATATGGTTCGTCGTTGTCACCTTCCCTCAGCAATGCCGGGGAGCACCTCCAACTGAATTCGGCTACGGGAGTGCCCATCGCCGGAGTGGAATGGAGCGACATCGCCCCCTGGCCCGCAGGAGCGGATGGCGCGGGTTATTCGCTGGTGCTCATGGGGCCCGGTTCCCTCGATCCGGCCTTGCCGCAAAACTGGCGGCACAGCCAAAGCCCTGGCGGCAGTCCCGGGGCGGATGACGCCATTCCCCTCGCGGTCTGGGTGAGCCAGAGGGGCATCAGCAACCCGTTGTCGGACGACGATCTCGACGGGGAGACGGCCCTCGCGGAATACCTGACGGGCGGGGAACCTGACGGTTCTGCTTTGCCGGTGGCGCAGTCCGGCTCCGTGGAATCCACTGCCGATGGTATTTATCCGACCATCGCCCTGCGGGTGCGCAGCGGGGCAGACGGGGCCATCGTCACCGCGGAGTTCTCCAACGCCCTCCAGACCTGGAATGATCCCGCCCAGGCTCGCCCGATCTTTCTCGGCCGCACGGTGGACGAGGGAGGGTTTGAGACCATCCGTTACCGTTCCGGCATCCCCGCCGGTCCTGGTCCCCAGTTCCTGCGGTTCCGGTTTACGGTGGGAGGGACGTCTCCCTGACGATGGGCGGCTGGCTGACCTGAAGTTTTGCAACCTGTTGAAAATCAGTGGGCCCGGTGGGGTTCGAACCCACGACCAAGGGATTATGAGTCTCCTGCTCTAACCGCTGAGCTACAGGCCCGTAGGCGGGGTAGAACCCTGCCACGGTTCCAGCAATAGCCAGGGGACGCGGTATTGCAAGGGCCGTGCGGGGCCGGATTGTCGTTTCCGGGCCGATGGCGATTGACTCCCGGCACCGCCCGCGCTACCGCCCGATGTCCAGTTGGTGGGGATCCTGCTACAAAAGCGGCCCTCACTGGACATTCCCACCCGCAATTCGCATCACCTACTATGATCAAAATCGGCATCAACGGCTTCGGGCGCATCGGCCGCCTCGTCTTCCGCGCAATCTGTGACCAAGGCCTCCTGGGCAAGGAAATCGAAGTTGTTGCGGTCAACGACCTCGTCGGCGCAGACAATCTCGCCTACCTCGTGAAATATGATTCCACCCAGGGCAAGGCGGACGAAGTGATTTCGAGCAAAAAATCCGATCCTTCCCTCGAGGAGGACGATATCCTCGTGGTCGATGGCCATGAGATCAAATGCCTCGCCGTGCGCGAAGGCCCGACCGCGCTGCCCTGGAAGGAACTCGGCGTGGACATCGTGATCGAATCCACCGGTCTCTTCACCGAGCGCAGCAAAGCCCAGGGCCACATCACCGCGGGTGCCAAAAAGGTCATCATTTCCGCGCCTGGCAAGGACGAGGACATCACGGTCGTCATGGGAGTGAACCACGAGAAGTATGAGGCCGCCAACCACCACATCATTTCCAACGCCTCCTGCACCACCAACTGTCTGGCCCCGATCGTCCACGTCCTCCTCAAGGAAGGTTTCGGCGTCGATGAAGGCCTCATGACCACGGTGCACAGCTACACCGCCACCCAGAAAACGGTGGATGGTCCGAGCAAGAAGGACTGGAAGGGTGGCCGTTCCGCCGCCATCAATATCATCCCATCCGGCACCGGGGCCGCCCGTGCCGTGGGTCTCGCCATTCCTGAAGTGAAAGGCAAGCTCACTGGCATGTCCTTCCGGGTGCCGACCCCGACCGTCTCCGTGGTCGACCTCACCGTGAAGACCGTCAAGGAAACCTCCTACAAGGAAATCTGCGCCGCCATGAAACGCGCCAGCGAAACCTACATGAAGGGCATCCTCGCCTACACCGAGGACGAAGTGGTCAGCTCCGACTTCATCCACGACACCCACAGCTCCATCTTCGACGCCGGCAGCGGCATCGAGCTGAACAGCAAGTTCTTCAAGTTGATCAGCTGGTATGACAACGAGTGGGGCTACAGCAACCGCGTGGTCGATCTTGTGAAATACATCGCCTCGAAGTAAGTCCCGGTCACAGATTGGATTCATTTCAGCCGCCCGGCCGCTTCAACGCGCCGGGCGGTTTTTTGTGGTTTTGGC
>JAYUWQ010000063.1:0-5732 GCA_043753485.1 bacterium | reverse complement strand
ATCCGATCCAGGAAAGCCAGAATTGGCAGGCGGGCTTTTTGCCAGGCACCTTCCAGGGGACCTACATCGACACCCAGCACCGCGAGCTGGACAAGCTGATTGAAAACATCCGCAACCGCCGCCTGCCGGCCAAGGAACAGCGGCGTCAGATTGATCTGCTGCAGGAGTTGAATCACCGGCACCTCGTGAAGCGGAATGAGGACGCGCAGCTGGAAGCGCGGATTCAATCGTTCGAGCTCGCCTACCGGATGCAGATGGATGCCACCGATGCCTTTGACCTCAGCCGCGAGCCGCAGGCGATCCGCGACATGTATGGTGACACCGTGCATGGCCGGCAGATGCTCATCACCCGCCGCCTGATCGAACGCGGCGTGCGCTTTGTCCAAGTGTGGCACGGCCCCGGCCAGCCGTGGGATCACCACGACGACCTTGAAACCGGCCACCGCCAGCTTGGCAAAGAGTGCGATCAACCGATCGCCGCCCTGCTCAAGGACCTGAAACAACGCGGCATGCTGGATGAAGTGCTGGTGATGTGGGGCGGTGAATTTGGCCGCACTCCAGTGGTGGAATTGCCCACCCCCGGGTCCAACGCCGGCAAGGTGAATGGCCGCGACCATAACCACTACGGATTCTCGGTGTGGCTCGCCGGGGGCGGGTCCAAGGGCGGCTACGTCCACGGCGCGACGGACGACTTCGGCTTCGCGGCCCGGGACAAACCCGTCCACGTCCACGACCTCCACGCCACCATTCTCAAAATGCTCGGCTTTGACCATGAGACCTTCACCTACCGTTACGCCGGCCGCGACTTCCGCCTGACGGATGTGCACGGAAAAGTTGTCAGTGAATTGATGACCTGAATCAGGCGCAGCGCACGGATCGTGGAACGATCACGGTTTTGGAGTTGGCTCCAGACGGATGGTGCCATCCAGGTCCCAGGCGGCTGGCGGCGGGGAAAGTGGGGCCGGGATACCGGACCCATTGGAGTCCGGGACCTGATCCGGGATATTTTTGCCCTCACCCGGGGCATCAAGCTTCCATGATTCATCGGCCAGGCCGGTGCCGGAGAAGTCGATCTCCTCCAATTTGGCTGGGAGCACCGCGGAAGGCTTCGCCGCCGGAGCCTGCAGGGCCGGGCCATCAGGTGCTGCCGGGGCTGAAGAAGGAGCCGGGGCCGGCCGGGGCCGGAAATTAAACCACAGCGAGACGGCCAACGCCGTGAGCAGGAGGAGCAGTGGAATCCGTTTCATGGAGCTTCTTTAAACGCATCCGGCCGGTTTTCAAAAGATTGCCGAACGTCCGCAGACCCGTTATGGTGGCCGGTATGTCCTTCCGTCCTCTTCTGCTGGCTGCCACCTTGTTGGCGTGGCCGCTGACCTCGTGTGTGGTGGTGAAAATCGATTCGCCCGCCGGAGTCCGGATCAAACCGGAACTGAAGCGGGGGATGTCCTATGCGGCGGCCCGCGCCGCAGTGGCGCGAGGTGGCGTGATTACGGCGGAAACCGAGCACCGCTTCACCGCCGGACGCCAGCCCGTGCTGGTGGGGTCCACCGGCGCCCCGGAGGCCCCGCCCGACTTGAGCACTCTGCCGGCAGCAGAGCGTGCCCGGGTGGTGAAGTCGGTCAGCCTCACCCGTTATTATGGTATCCTCGGACTGGATGATTTCACCCTGCTGTTCGATGCCAATGACCGGTTGCTGAGCTCGGATTTATACCCGGTCAACTAACAGCAACCAGCTGTGGCAGGTCTACCGCCGGCGTTTGCCCACCCGGAGGCGGCCACGACCGAGGTTTTCCGCGAGGGCCTTCTGAGCCCCTTTGCTGTCATCCAGCATCGTGGTGTATTGATATTCAAAATCAGGCAGGCGGCGGCGTTCCACGGTTTGGCCGATCAGGCGCTCCACCGCCTGGGCGGCGGGGAGTTCGTCGGCTGACAAAATGGTGAAGGCATCGCCTTCCTTCTCCGCCCGGCCGGTGCGGCCAATGCGGTGAACATAATCTTCCGGACTGTCCGGCACGGAGTAATTGATGACGTGGGTGACCCCGGTGACGTCCAAGCCGCGGGCGGCGACGTCGGTGGCGATAATGACATCGAATTCCCCGGTGCGGAAACCAGCCAGCGCTTTGGAGCGGTCCTTTTGCGCGATGTCGCCGTGCATCAGAGCCACTTTATATTCGCCCTGGGTCTTCACGCGGGCGGCCAGCATGTCGGCGTCGGCCTTGGTCTTGGTGAACACCATCACGCTCTTGAAGTCGGTCTCCTTCAGCAGAGCGAGAAAGAGTTCCTCCCGCTGGAGGCGGTTCACGGGATAGAAATAATGGCTCACCGTGGTGGCGGCGCCGCTGGGACGGCCGACTTCCACTTTGAAGGGATCTTTCAGGGCAAAGGCCGCCAGGGAGGCGATTTCCGGCGGGATGGTGGCCGAGAAAAACAGCGTCTGGCGCTTTTCTGGACACTGTTGCACGATGCGGCGCACATCCGGCATGAAGCCCATGTCGAGCATCCGGTCCACTTCATCGAGGACGAGGATTTCCAGATGCCGCAGGTCAATCGCCCGCTGCTGCATGAGATCCAGCAATCGGCCGGGAGTGGCGATCAGCACATCCACGCCGGCTTCGAGGCCTTCGCGTTGTTTGCCGTAACCGACCCCGCCGTGGACGAGGAGGGAGCGGATCCCCGCTTCGCCGCCGTATTTCAAAAACTGCTCTTCCACCTGACCGGCCAATTCGCGGACCGGTTCGAGGATCAGCACCCGCAGCTTTCCGGGGCCGCCGAGCATAGAGAGGATCGGGAGGGCAAAGGCGGCGGTTTTCCCACTGCCCGTCTGGGACGAGCCGATGACATCGCGACCGGTTAAAATGACGGGGATCGCTTGAGCCTGAATGCCGGTGGGGCGTTCGTAGCCGGCTTTCCGGACGCCGGCGAGGACGGCCTCGGACAGGCCCAGATCGGCGAAGGTGACGGGGACTTCCTGCGGAGTTTCTGCCGGGGAATCGACCGGCGCTTCAATTATTTGTTCTGACACAACCTTCAAATGCCGCAAGGGCCGCCCCGTCGCAAGCGCCTTTACGGTGGACGGCATCCCCGCCGGTTTTCCGCCAATCAGGCGAAAACCAGCCGTCATTTTCGCCGCCTGCGCCTAAAATATGCTTTCTTTAAACGCCTGGACCGGTTAAAGGTCCCAACGTCCGTGAAACTCGACGCCCAGGAACTTCCCCACCTCATCATCGGGGCCTGCATGGAGGTCCATCGGCATCTCGGTCCCGGCCTGATGCCCGAGGCCTACCGCGACTGCCTCGCGCTGGAGTTGCGGATGCGCGAGATCATCTTCAAACGGGACCACCCCTTGCCCATCGGATACAAAGGCCACCGGGTGGACGGCGCAGTGAGGGTGGACTTTCTGATCGAGGACAGCGTGATCGTCTCCACCGGCCAACTGGACCTCGGCGAGGCCACCAAGCAGCACATGAAAAACGTCCTCCGCCTCACCGGCGTCGAAACCGGCCTGCTGGTGAACTTCAACGTGGACAACCTGCGGGATGGCGTGAAGCGGATCATCGTCTCCGAACTGCCGCCGGCTTTGCATTATCAGAGTTGAGAATAAAGTCCCCGAAAAACTGGTGAGGGAATAATGAATGCACAGCTTACACCGTCACCCAATTAATGGCCGCACTCCTATATTGATCAGGAAGTTGTTCCTTTGCCGCGGTTATTGACTCATAATCAGCGTCCTGAATTGTATTCCAGTCTTGGCCACAAGAAAAACGGTAGGAAACGACCCCGTCATAAGTGGCTATAGCCAATCCGAATACAGAATCAGCATCGAAGACGACTCCGAATGGCTCTTGCCCTGACCACGCCCATTCTAAAATGCGGGCGCCATCAATTTCAGATGGTGGAATTTTGGGACGAGAATTCATTGAACTTTTGGTTCCCTCCTAATTTACAGCCAATGCAGCTACTGCCTGACAGAGGACTGTGCGAACGACTCTTCCATCAGCAGCCAAATGTCTACTCCTTCAAAATCGCCTCCGCCACCCGCATCCCATCCACCGCGGCGGAAATAATTCCCCCGGCATACCCGGCGCCTTCCCCGGCCGGATACAGGCCCGGCGTGTTGATGCTCTGACAAGTCGCCGGGTCCCGCGTGATGCGCAGGGGCGAACTGCTCCGGGTTTCCACCCCGATCAGCAGCGCGTCCTTCATGGCAAAACCACGCAGGGTCCGGTCAATCGCCGGAATGGCTTCGCGCAGGGTTTTCACCACAAAATCCGGCAGGCAGGCCCGCAGGTCGCCGGGGGTCACGCCGGGCGTGTAGCTGGGCTTCACGCTGCCGAGTTCCTTGCTGGCGCGGTTGGCCAGGAAATCCCCGATCATCTGCACCGGCGCAAAATACCCGCCTCCGCCCGCCTCGAACCCGCGCTGCTCCCAGTGGCGTTGGAAATCGATCCCTGCCAGCGGCCCGTGGCCGCCGTAGTCCGCCGGGCTGACGTCCACCATGAACCCGGCATTCGCATTGGCCTCCGCCCGCGCATAACTGCTCATCCCATTCGTCACCAGACCGCCCGCTTCACTGCTGGCCGCCACCACCAGTCCGCCGGGACACATGCAAAAACTGTAAGCGGTGCGCCCGTCCTTGCCATGATGCACAAACTTGTAGGGAGCCGTGCCCAGCCGCGCGTCGCCCGCCCATTTCCCATACTGCGTGGCATCGATCACCTGCTGCGGATGTTCCACCCGCACGCCGATCGACAATGGCTTCGCCTCCATGCTGACCCCGGCTTCATGCAGCATCGCGAACGTTTCCCGCGCGGAGTGCCCCACTGCCAGGACCACGCGGTCGGTATCGATCTCCTCGCCGCCCCGCAGGGTCACGCCGGTCACCTTTCCTGACGCATCGCGCCGCACCGTTTCCAGCAGGGTCTCAAACCTGACTTCCCCGCCGAGCGATTCGATTTCCTGACGAATCCGCCGCACCACCGTGATCAACCGGTCCGTGCCGATGTGCGGCCGCGCCTTGAGCAGGATATCTTCCGGAGCCCCCGCTTTCACCATTTCCTCCATGATCCAGCGCGCCCGGTGCTCGCGGTCGCGGATCTGGGTGTAGAGTTTTCCGTCCGAAAACGTCCCGGCGCCGCCTTCGCCGAATTGCACATTGCTCTCCGGATTGAACTCCCCGCCTCTTCGCCAAAATGCCGTGACATCCCGCGCCCGCGGCCCGGCCGGCTTGCCGCGTTCCAGCACAATCGGCCGCCAGCCCTGCCGCGCCAGCAGCAGCGCCGCAAACAGCCCGCAAGGCCCGGTCCCCACCACCACCGGCCGCAAATCCGGAGCTTTGTCCCGCACGATGATGCCCGCCAGCTCCTGATACCGCCGGTCCGGCAGCGGATGCACCTTGCAGAGCGATTTATCGAAATTGGCCAACGCCGCTGCCTCGTCCGCCACGCTGACATGCACGACGAAATTCAGCATCACCCGCCCATGCCGCGCATCCACCGCCCGCCGGTAGATCTTCCAATCCAGCAAATCCCCCGCCGCCAGCTTCAAGGCACGCCCCACCGCCTCCGGCACGGCCTCCGCCGCGTGATCCACCGCCAACTTCAAATCGCTCACCTCCAGCATAAGCTCTCCGTGTAGTCACGAAAGCCCCCGCCCGCAAGCCGGAGCCATCGTCGCCCGTATGAACGTAGCTCGTCTTTCCAAAGTCGAGTCGGCGGAGCTATGGAAGACTCGAC
>JAYUWQ010000062.1:0-5733 GCA_043753485.1 bacterium | reverse complement strand
CGGCCCGGCCGGTGACCTCTTCCTGCGCGTCCGCCATGCGGCCCATCCGGACTTCACCAGCGAGGAGGCTGACATCCTGCACGAACTCGACATCGCGCCCTGGGAGGCCGTGCTCGGCAGCGAGGTCGTGGTGCCCACGCTGGTTGGCTCCATCAAATTGCGGATCCCGGCGGGCGCGGAAAACGGACAGAGACTTCGCGCCCGCCTGCGGGGACTGCCCAAAGGCAAAAGCGGCGAGCGCGGTGACTTTTATGTTATCCTGAAGGTGCAGCTGCCCTCCACCCTCTCCGATGAGGAACGGCAGCTTTGGGAAAAACTGCGCGATGTCTCCACCTTCCAACCCCGGTCCGCCCGTTAACCTCTGATCCCTTCATCCCATGAGTTCCGAGCCTTCTTCCGGTGATCCTCCTGTTTTCGAAGACGAAGCAGATCTCCCTTACACCATTGATGTCATCGCCGGACTGGCCGGGGTCGATCCCCCCACCATCCTGCACTATCAGGAGCAGGGATGGCTCCGCCCTGCCAGGGTTGCCACGGAAGGCGATGCTCCGGTCTGGTTCGATGCGGAGAGCCTGCGCCAACTCCGCCGGATCGAGTATCTCCGCAGCACCTGCGGGGTGAACGAACCCGGTTTGCAGCTCATCCTCAGTCTCCTGCTGGAAGTCGAACAACTCCGTGAGGAATGCCGGCAGCTGAGGCGGTAATCCGGTCCGCGCGCCGGTGTCACAGGCACGGAACACCGGGCTGGCTTCCCCTGAACATTATCTCCCCATGATTCCCTTGAGCACTCCATGGCATCAGGCATCCGCCGGGGAAGTTTGTATTTCGCTGGGGACAGATTCTGCCCAGGGGCTGGCCTGCGGGGAAGCGGCAGAGCGTTTGGCCAAGGATGGTCCCAATGCCTTACCCGAACTCAAACCCCGCCCCTGGTGGAACCTGTTTCTCAGGCAGTTTGCCAGTCCGCTGATCTATATCCTTTTTGTGGCGGCGGTGATTGCGGCGGTGATGGAGCACCGGGGCGATGCTTTTGTCATCCTTCTGGTGGTCTTCATGAATGCGCTCATCGGTACCTTCCAGGAGGGCCGTGCCGAACGATCGATGGACTCCCTGCGCAAACTTTCCGCGCTCATGGTGCGGGCGCGGCGCGGCGGCCGGGAGGAAATCATCAAGGCTGCTGAACTTGTGATAGGCGACATGGTACTGTTGGCTGCCGGAGACGCCGTCGCCGCCGATGCCCGCCTTGTCGAGGCCGCCGCCCTCGAAGCCGCCGAGGCTGCCCTCACCGGAGAGTCGCTGCCGGTCGCCAAACACTCCGGACCACTGGCCGGGGATACCCTCCTCGCGGACCGTAGGAACATGGTTTATTCCGGCACCCACATCGCGGCCGGCCGTGGCCTGGCCGTGGTGGTGGCGACGGGTCTGACCACTGAAGTCGGCAAGATCGCCCGCCTGACGGCGGCGGCGGTGGAACCCCGGACTCCGTTGGAACTGCGCATCCAGCAGTTCGGCCGATACTTGGTGGGCGCGGCAGTCATCCTGTTTGCCCTCGTCATCGCTCTGGGTCTCGGGCGCGGCATGCCTTTTGGGGAAGTCCTCATGATTGCGATCAGTCAGATGGTATCCATGGTGCCGGAAGGTCTGCCCGTGGCGATGACCATCGCGCTGTCCGTCGGGATGCAGCGCATGGCCAGGCACGGGGCTATTGTCCGGCGGCTGGCGGCGGTCGAAACGCTGGGCTCCACCAGCATCATCTGTTCGGACAAGACCGGCACCCTGACGAAAAATGAGATGACGGTGACGGAGCTGTGGTTCCCCGGTGGCCGGCAGCTGGATGTCACCGGCTCGGGTTATGCCCCGGAGGGAGATCTGTTGGAGGCCGGACAGGCCGTGCCTGTCAACGATGCCCCGGTGCAGGCGCTGCTGGAGGCGGTGGCCCTCTGCAATGACGCCCAGTTGGTTCCGCCCGAACGCGATGAAACCCGCTGGCGTCCTTTGGGGGATCCCACCGACACGGCCCTCCTCACCCTGGCGCTGAAGGGCTGTGTGGAGCTCTCCTCGCTGCGCCAGCAATGGCCGCGCCGGGCGGAGATCCCCTTCGACTCCGCTGCCAAGATGATGGCCACCCAGCATGGCCACGGCAGCAGGGGACGGATCATCATCAAAGGAGCCCCGGAAATGGTGCTCGACCTCTGCGGGACCGTCCGGGCGGGCGACCAGCTCCAGCCCTTGGATGAAGCCCTGCGCCGCAGCATTGGAGAGGCAGCGGATGCCATGGGAGCCCGCGCCTTGCGTCTCCTTGCGGTGGGCGAATTGGCGGATGGGGTGCTGGATGAGGCCGCCGGATTTGGGCAGTTCCAGGACCAGATCACTTTCCTTGGACTGGTTGGTCAAATGGATCCGCCGCGCGACGAGGTGAAAGCCGCCGTGGCCGAGTGCCGCGACGCGGGAATCCGTCCGGTCATGGTCACCGGTGACCACAAAGTCACCGGCCTGGCCATCGCCCGATTGCTCGGCATCGCGCGGGACGGCGATCTTGCGGTGGACGGCCGCGAGCTGGAAGCCATGCCGGAACAGGATCTGCGGGCAGACCTCGACCGCATCTCCGTGTTCGCCCGGGTGCATCCCGCCCAGAAACTCCGCATCGTGGAGGCCTTCCAATCGCAGAATAAAGTCGTGGCCATGACCGGCGACGGTGTCAACGACGCCCCTGCTCTGGCCCGCGCTGATGTCGGTGTAGCGATGGGGATCACGGGCACGGAGGTCGCCAAAGGGGCCGCCAAGATCATCATCAGTGACGACAATTTTGCCACCATCGTGAAGGCTGTCGAGGAGGGCCGCCTCGTTTACCAGAATCTGAGAAAAGTGGTGCTCTTTCTTTTCACCACCTCCATTGATGAAGTGGTCATCCTGCTGGCCGCCCTGCTCCTGGGTTATCCCCTGCCATTGGTCGCGGTGCAGATCCTCTGGATCAATATCGTAACGGAAGGCGTGCTCACGGTGAATCTGGTCATGGAGGAAAAAGAAGGGCATGAGATGTGCCGGCCTCCGACTCCGGGCGGGGAACCGCTGGTCAACCGCCTGATGCTCCAGCGCATGGCGGTCATGGCCACCGGATCGGTGATTTCTGTCTTTGGTTATTTTGTCTGGCGGCTGTCCACTGGGGCGCCGCTGGAGCAGGTCAGGAGCGAGACTTTCACCGTATTGGCCGTCAGCCAGTGGTTCAACGTGCTCAACTGCCGCAGTGAGCTGAAGTCAGCGTTGAACCTCGGGTTTCTGAAAAACTATTGGCTGCTGGGGGGCCTGATCGTGGGGAATATCCTGCACTTCCTCGTCATCTTTACCGAACCCATGAACCGCCTCTTCCACACCGTCCCCATTCCCTGGCCCCACATGCTGCTGATCGGAGCGGTTGCCAGCCTGGTATTATGGTTGGAGGAGATCCGGAAATTCTTCGCCAGAAGGCATGCCAACCAAAGGGCCGCGAAATGACCACCACGCCCACCGATCCCACCCCTCTGCCAGGCACGGCCGATCAACGTCCTGTCATCGTGGCCGGCCTCGGGCGGCTTGGACTGCGCATTGTGCAGCTCCTGCTGGGGCAGGGGTGCCGGGTGCGGGTCATCACGGAATTGAGCTGTCCCGCATGGCATGTGAGGGCGGCCCGCGAAGCCGGGGCCGAACTCTTCACCGGCGACTTCCGGGATCCGGCCATCTGGACCGCCGCCGGGGTATTGGAATGTCAGGCCGCCGCCATCACCAGTGCCGATGACAGCCGGAATCTTGAGACCTCCATCCGGGTAAAGCGACTTGCTCCACAACTCCGCATGGTGACGCGGGTGGACGCCCCGCATCTCGGCCACCGTCTGCAGCACGATTTCGATCTTCATGCCGCGCTGTGCCCCGCCGATCTCTCGGGGGCGCATTTTGTCAATGCCGCGCTGGAGGCTTCCCTGGCAGAAGTTCCTTCCGCCGGTCCGCGCCGCTCCACCGGTCCGCGGCGGCCCTCTTTGCTGATGATGGTCCTGGGGCTGCTCGCCGCCTGCCTCGTCACCGGAACCCTGGTTTTCCATCACGCCAAGGGCATGCCGTGGACCGATGCCACCTACTTTACGGTGAGCATCCTCACCACGGTGGGCTTTGGGGACTATCATCTGCAGCAGGACCCCGCCCTGCTGAAAGTCTTCGGCATGATCCTCATGCTGGCGGGCATCACCCTCATCGCCCTGCTCGTTTCCCTCTTCAGTCACTATCTCATCACCGGAGAGGCCACCCGCCAGCAACAGGAACGCGCGGCCCGCCAGCAGCGCCGGCACGTCATCGTCGCGGGCATGGGCTCCCTGGGCTTTGCCGTGCTCCGGGCCCTCCAGGAGCGCGGCATTCCCGCCGTGTGCATCGAACAGGACCGCACCCGCATGGAGGGGATCGCCACCCTGCACGGCGCGCCGGTCATCGAGGGCGACGCCACCAGCGCGGAGATACTGCTCCGGGCGGGCATCGACCGCGCCCGGGCTGTCATCGCCGTCACCTCCGCCGACGGCACCAATCTCGAGATTGCCCTCCGCGCCCGCAGCCTCACCGACCAGCGACGCCCCACTGTTCCCCTGCCCGTGATCCTGGCCTGTCAGGATGATCTGCTGGCCGACCGGCTCAGCGCCGCCAGCAATGCCTATCTGCCGCTCTCCTCCGCAGAAATCGCCGCCCCCATTTTCGCTGAAGCCACCCTTGGCCGGCCGTTGGTTTCCCTTGGTCTGCCGGGGAGCCGGTAAGATCAAACATAAAGCCCCGCCTCCTGCCGATGCCGTGGTTTGGCTGGATCAGGCGTCTCCCGGCCAATACTGTGCGATCTTTTGTTTCAGAAAGCCGACGCTGCGGGCGAGTTGGTCCATGCCGTCGACGCCGTCCTCGATGCTGATCCAGCCGTCGAAACCGACGCGCTTCAGTTCGGTGAAGATGGCGTCGTAGTCGTTGAGGCCCTGACCGATTTCGCCGTGGCGGAGGCGCTTGGCATACCCCATGGCGCCGCCTTCCTCGCGGCGGAGATCTTCGAGGGTTCCCTCGGCCAGATAGCGGTCGCTAGCGTGCATGGTGACGACGCGGGAGGAGACGCACTTGAGGAGTTCGATCGGATCTTCGCCCGCCAGGTAGGTATTGCTGGGATCGTAGTTCACCCCGAAATTCGGATGCTGCACGGCATCTACCAGTTGGCAGAAAACATCCATCTGCTGGGCAAACTCGGGGAATTCCCAGAAGTCGTCCTTGTAGTGGTTTTCCAGGATGAGGGTGATGCCGAGATTGGCGGCGTGCGGGAGACAGGCGGTGATGGAATCGGCGGCGAATTTCACGCCTTCATCAATGGTGAGGCCCGGGCGGCGCTGGCCGCTGAGGACGCGGCAATATTGCCCGCCGAGGACGTGGGTCATGTCGATCCAACGTTTTTGTTTGGCGATCTCGCGGGCGCGGAAATCGGGGTCCGGATGCGTGAAATCCGGGGAGCAGCACATCATGGGAATGACCTTGCCGGTGGCCTCCACTTCCTGACGGAAACGGGGCCAGTTGGATTCGTCCGCCATTTCAAGGAAACCGGCATACCATTCGAGGCCTTGGATCTCGAGAGGCTCGGCGAGTTGGATCCAATCGGAGACGGACATGGTGCCTTCTTTGCAGAGGGCCTGCATGAAGGCTTTGGGGAAGGCAGCGAGGCGGGGCATGGCGGGGAATTTGTCAGTGGGGAGA
>JAYUWQ010000061.1:0-2319 GCA_043753485.1 bacterium | reverse complement strand
AGGAAGTCCAGGACATGGAAGGCCACTGGTATGCGCTGCGCATCCGGCCCTACAAAACCGCCGACAACCGCATCAAGGGAGTGGTGATCACTCTCCAGGACATCGACGCGGTCAAAAACATTCTCGAAGAGGTGGAGGGAGCCCGCAGCTTTGCCGAAGCCATCGTGGCCACGGTGCGGGAACCGTTGATCATCCTCGACGGCGACCTGCGGGTGAAGACCGCCAACCAGAGTTTCTACACCTGCTTTGGCGCCCGGCGGGAGGAGACTGAAGGCAAGTTCATCCATGAGCTCGGAGGAGGCTGGGCCGGGGCCGGTTTGCGGGAGTTGCTGGAAAAAATCCTGCCGAAGAAGTCCACCTTCCAGGATTTCAGAGTGGAGTTCAGCCTGCCGGACCTTAAAAAGAAGACGATGTTTCTGAACGCCCGCCGGCTGGTTTCCTCTGCAGGACGATCTCCCATGATCCTCCTGGCCATGGAGGAAGTGACCGGGAAACCCCAATCACCATGAAACCGGAACCCCGCAGGAACGGCAAACCCCGGGCCCCCGCCAAAAAACGGGTGGCCAAGCCGCAGCCTCTCACCGCTGCGCCCAGTCCCGGCTGGCCGGACATGGCCGGCCGGGCCTCCGCGGGTTCGTCCGTCGAACTGTTGGAAAAGCTGCAGGAACAGCACAGCCTGCTGAAACTGCAGAATGAACAGCTTAGTGAGACCCGGGCGGATCTGGAATGTTTACATCACCGTTATGCCGATCTTTATGATCTCGCGCCGGTCGGGTATGTCACTCTGGATGGAAAGGGTTGCATCCAGGAGGTCAACCAGACGGCATCCCAACTGATAGGATGGTCGGTGGCCCATCTGATGGGACGTCCGATGCTGCCCCACATTGCGGCGGGCGACCGCAGGGCATTTCTGAAACATCTCTGGGAAAGCCGCCGCAGCACCACGCAGGTGATTACCACCCTGCGGTTGAATGCCAGGGACGGGGAAGAGCGCTCGGTGCAGCTGGCGACCAACTGCTCCCGGGATTTTGGAAATCATCCCCATTGGTGCCGGACCGCCCTGATCGATATTACCCGGCAGCGTTATGCTGAAGCCGCGTTCAGCGCCAGCGAAGCCAAGTTCCGCGTGCTGGCGGAAAACATCGGCGAGTTGTTCTGGTTCATGGAACTCGACCCTCCGCGCATCACGTATGTCAGTCCCGCCTTCGAGCGGATCATGGGGATTCCGGTGGAGGATCTCTACCGGGATTGCTCTCTTTGGGAAAAATGTGTTCATCCGGAAGATGCGCCGGCTTCCCGGGCGGCGTTTCATCGCTGGGTGGGAGGCGAAACGGATGAATTCAATATCGACTACCGGGTCATCAACCGTCAGGGTGAAATCCGGTGGTTTTCTGACCGCGGCACGATTCTCGACCGCAAGGACGGCCGGCCCTGTCTGGTGAGCGGCATTGCCCGTGATATCACCGACCGCAAAAATGCGGCACAAAAGTTCCGCGGACTGTTGGAGGCGGCGCCTGAGGCCATGATCATCGTGGATGAGGCCTCGCATATCAAGCTGGTGAATGCCCAGACGCTGCGGTTATTTGGCTATGCGCGGGATGAATTGATCGGCCAACCTCTGGAACGGCTCATTCCAGAACACCTGCACCACCACCCTACCGGCTTTTGCGCTGGTTACATAGCCGTGCCGGCGACGAGCGTCATGGGGCAAGGCAAGGAGTTGTTCGCCCTGCGGAAGGATGGCTCGGAATTTCCCGTCCAGATCAGCCTCAGTCCTCTGGAAACGGCGGAAGGCCTGCTCCTCATCACGGCGGTCCGGGACATTACCGAGCGCCGCCAGGCGGAACAGGCGCTGCGCGCGGCCCAGCAGTTGGCCGAGTCCACTCTTGAGGCCGTTCCCGCCAGCCTCGCGGTCCTGGATGCCAATGGCACGATTGTCAGTACCAACCGGTCATGGGACGAGTTCGCCGCAGCCAACGGGGCGTTGCCCGAAACCACCGGAGTCGGAACCAATTATCTCGCTTTATGCGCGGCGGCGGAGGCCGTGGGCATCGTGGAAGCTGCTCAGTTCGCCCAAGGGATCCGGGAAGTCATGAGCGGTGGGAGGTGCCGGTTCTCCATGGAGTATCCCTGCCACAGTCCGGAACAGCAGCGCTGGTTTGTCGGATATGTCACCGCCTGTCTGGGGATTGGACCCAATTCAGTGGTGGTCGCCCATGTGGACATCAGTGAGCGCAAGCATGCCGAACTGATCATTCAGAAACTCAATGCCGAGTTGGAATTACGGGTGGATCAGCGCACCAAGGCGCTGCGGTCGGC
>JAYUWQ010000060.1:0-2321 GCA_043753485.1 bacterium | reverse complement strand
ACTGCAGGAGCAGCAGCGGGATGGATAACAAAGCGGCCTGGGCAAATCCCTTCCGCGTCCGGGCATCCAACAGAAACCGGCGCAAGCGGTGATGCCATTCCGGCTGATATTGCCGCAGGGCCAGGCCCACTCCAAAAAAGACCACGGTGGCCAGGGTCAGCGCCATCCAAACGCCCATGCCCACCGTCAGATTGCCGCCCACCGCACTGATCACCAGCAGTGCCATGACGACAAAAGCCGGAAAGGCACTGGTATGATCCAGCCCGAGGGAAGCGACCAAGGCCACCCGTTGCCCGGGACAGCGGCGCCCTGCGAGCAGCACTTTGACGGCATCGGCCCCCACCGGACCGAGGGAGAGAAGCCCAGCTGCGGTGCCGATCAGGGTGATCCGCAGGGCCGTGATAAAAGACAGCGTCACCCCCGCGGTGCGCAGACAGACCTGCCAGCGGCAGGCTTCCACCACCTGACCCAGCCCCGCCGCTCCGAACCCCAGCATCAGCCAGCCAGGCGTTAGGAGCTTCAAGCCATCCAGACCTTCCCGGATCTCCGGATTGGAAAACAGCCAGAAGAGCAGCCCGGCGGTCACGGCGGCTTTGAGAAGCCAGGCAGTCAGGGCGCGCATCGGGATAAAATCAGGCTCCCGGCTGCGCCGCGGTGATCGCGGCAGCCATGGTCGATACACTGCTCAGAATCCCCTTGGCCGCTTCCCCATCCGACATTTTCAGGCCAAATCGTTTTTCCAGGGCCACCACCAGCTGCAAGGCATCGACCGAGTCCAGTCCCAGCCCTTCCGGGCCGAACAGCGGCGCCTCATCGGAAATTTCTGCGGCAGTCACCTGCAGCATCAATTCCTCGACCAGCATCTCTTTGATTTCCTGCAACAATGGGGGGGTCATGTTTGTTCGCCAAGGGGTAGGTCGGACTGACGGGGCTATTCAAGCGCCAATGCGGCCGGAACCCGTTCCCCTACAGGATGCCCCCGTCCATTTTGATCACACTGCCAGTGACATACCCCGCCGACTCCCCCGCCAGATACAACACCAGCCCGGCCACTTCCTCCGGGGTTCCCAGCCGCCGGGCCGGCACCCGTTTCGCCAATTCCGCCAGCGCGGCGGGATCGTTTCCCAAAGCTTCGGTCCGGATGTAGCCCGGGCAAATCGCGTTCACGGTGATCCCGGCCCGGGCGGTTTCCTTGGCCAGCGATTGGGTCAGGGCCACCACCCCGGCTTTGGCGGCGGCGTAATTCGTCTGGCCGGCCGGGGCCAGCAGCGCGCTCAACGAAGCCACATTGATGATCCGCCCGGTGCGCTGTCCCATCATGATTTTGAGGACCGCCCGGCAGCCGAGGAAGGTGCCGGTCAGGCAGGTCCCGATGACCTCGTCCCAGTGCTCCACCGGCATGGTCGCGAGCAGGCCATCCTGATGGGTGCCGGCATTGTTGACCAATACATCCACCCGGCCCGTCACCGCCATGACTTCTGCCACCGCCTTGTCCCACGATGCCGCGCTGGTCACATCCAGCGTCACCACCCGGGCGCGGTCCGGAAAAGCCTCCACCACCAACCCGGCGCCGGCCCGGCCGTGGCGGCAACCCAGAAACACGTGATTGTCAGGATGATCCGCCAGGAAAGCTCGGGCGCAGGCTTGGCCAATTCCGCCATTGGCGCCGGTGATGAGGATGGATTTCATAAAGCTGGAGAGGAGCCTCCTTTGACATGGACTGCGGCGGTTTGATAGAGGGAAACCAGGGCCGTCCGCACCTCGGCAGCCAGATGTTCCGACGCTGCCAGCGGTTTCCCGAACACCACCGCCCAACGGGTCCGCCGCAGCGGCAGCCATCCGGTCCATTGGCCGAAATCCTCTCCTCCCGCCACCACACACGGAATCACCGGCACACCCGCCATCACCGCCGTGCGGAACAGGCTCTCATTCATCTTCCCTCCCTGCGTCACCGAGTCCGGCCCCTGCTGGATGCGCCCTTCCGGATAGATGCCCACCACTTCCCCCTGCTTCAGCAATTGCACGATCTGACGCACCGCCTTGGGATCGGCCCGGCGCCGGTCCAGGGGCACCGCCCCGATCCAGTGGAAAAACCGGGCAAACTTTCCCCGCGATACTTCCACCATCGACAGCCACCGCACCGGGCGCGGACAGCCTCCCATGATCAACATGGAGTCAAAATAATGCGGGTGATTGGCCACCAGCAGCACGCCCTTCACGCTGCGGAAATGCTCCCGGCCCGCAATCATCCGTGCGGAGGCCGCATAGACCGGCAGCTTGCCAAAAGCGACGAGGGCTCGGTAGAAAAGTCGGTTCATGGC
>JAYUWQ010000059.1:0-5746 GCA_043753485.1 bacterium | reverse complement strand
AAGCGTGGCGGCAGTTGCCGGTGCATCTGTGGGAGACCCAAACGCCCTTCGGAATTGAGGAAAAGATGCGCGGTATGGGCGCGGAGCGGCCCCCGGGCTTGAATTTCACCCGGGAATTCTGGTTGGATGAATCCGGCGGCATGGCCACCTACCGCGATATCCTGACGGGAACCTCCCAGCGCACCTGGCGGCTCGATGCCGCGCCCGGCAATGAATTGGGCGCCGTGAAAATCGCGGGGCAGGGACAATTGATCACCCGCAATCCGCTGACGCAGGCGCATGGGGTGGAGGTGCGCACGAGGCAGCTGCGGCTGGAGGCGACCGGCCGGGCGCCGTTCGGGTCCGCCATTCCGGCCACGGGCTGGATGAGTGATGCCGACGGCCTGACCGCCACGCTGCACCTGCCTCCGGGCTGGCGGCTGCTGGCAGTGTCAGGACCGGAATGGTCGAGCGGCGATTGGCTCACGGCCTGGTCGTTGTTGGACGTGTTTCTGCTGCTGATTTTTTCCATGGCGGTGATGCGGCTGTGGGGCTGGCTGCCGGGGGTGGTGGCTTTGGCCGGATTGATCCTTTCGTGGCAGGAACCCGGGGCTCCGCGCTGGACGTGGTTTGTCCTGATCGGGCTGCTCGCCTTGTGGCGGGTGGTGCCGCGCGGAGGCTGGGCGGCCCGCAGTGTGCTGGCGGGTATCGGGGTGGCGGTGCTGGCGTTTGCCTCGGTGGCGGTGCCGTTTCTCAGTCAGCAGCTCACCGGGATGATGTTCCCGCAGGTGGAAACGGTGGGCCGGCCGGGACGGTCGGTGATCATGGCCGCGACGGCCAAGGAGGTGGTGGTTGAGGGCGGGGCGGAGAGCAGTTACGACTTTTCGAACAGCCGCAGTGCCGGCCTTGAGGTGGTATCGGCCGGCCAAAAACCTTCCGTCAAATCGAACATGATCTATGACAAAAAGGCCCAGATCCAAACCGGTCCCGCGCTGCCGGAGTGGGAATGGCGTACTGTGCAGTTTGGCTGGAATGGTCCGGTCGCGGCCGGGCAGACCATCCGGCCCATCCTGATCTCCTCCGGGGTGCAGCGGGTGCTGGTGGGGGTGCGGCTGGGATTGCTGGGGCTGCTGGCCTGGTTTCTCTGGCGGCGGCGCGGTGGAAGTCCTGACAAACCACTGTCGTCGCCCTCAGCATCGCCGTCCCCGGTCGCAGTTCTGATGCTGGCGGGATGGTTGTTGGGCGCCCTGACCCAGCCAAGCCATGCCCAGGACGCCGCGCCGGCGGTGGCTGCACCGTCCGCGGTTATCCCTGATTCAGCGATGCTGGAGACGCTGCGCGAGGAATTGCTGAAGCCGCCGGAGGCCTTTCCCGGGGCGGCGGAAATTCCTTTGGTGAAACTCACCCTGACGGACCGCGTGCTCACCATGGAGGCCACCATTCATACCGCCGCCTTCTGTGCCGTGCCGCTGCCCGGACGGTTGCCCGCGTGGTCGCCCGTCTCGGTGATGCTGGGCGGTCAGCCGGCCCCGGCGGTGGCCCGGCGGGAGAATTATTTATGGATCGCGCTGCCGCCCGGCACCCATCAGGTCTCGGTGCGCGGGGCCATTCCCTCGTCCAGCGAATGGTTATGGGCCTTCCTGCTGCCCCCGCGGGTGGTCGAGATAGAGGCTCCGGGCTGGACCGTCACCGGCGTCAAGCCCGGCGGCATTCCGGAAGCGCAGGTGTTTTTTGCCAGGCAGCAGGCTGCTCCTGGTGCGGCGGCGGCTTATGACCGCAGGGATTTCAACGCCCGGGTGGTGGTGGAACGCCATCTGGAGCTGGGTCTGATCTGGCAGGTGCGCACCACGGTCCGCCGCCTCTCGGCCCCGGGGAAGGCCCTCGCTTTTTCCCTGCCGCTTTTGCCGGGGGAACGCATCCTGACCGGTGAGGTGGTTCCCGCCGAGGGCCGGGTGCAGGTGCGCCTTGGTGCCCAGGACGAGGAATTTGGGTGGGAGAGTGAATTGCCGGTGCAGCCTGTTCTCACGCTCGCGGCGGAAAAAACCGACCGCTGGACGGAGCGCTGGCATCTTGAAGCCTCGCCGGTCTGGAATGTGGCCTTGTCAGGACTTGCACCGGTCTTCACCCCCGGGGGGAGCGACCTGATTCCCTCCTGGCAGCCGTGGCCCGGCGAGACCGTGACCCTGACGGTAAACCGGCCGGAACCCGTCAGCGGGGAAACTGCCACCGTCCGCCGCGTGGGCCACGTCGTCAGCCTGGGAGCGCAACGCCGCAGCACCACCCTGACTTTGGACGTGGAAGCCAGTGTGGGACGTGATTTCCCGGTGACGCTGCCGCCCGGCGCCGAGATCAAAGTGCTCGAACACCTCGGCAAATCCGCCCCGGTGCGCCGCGAAGGCGACCGCGTTATCATCCCGGTGCGCCCGGGGGATCAGACGATCGAACTCCAGTGGCAGGAGATGGCCGGCTTGCCCTTCACCGCCAGCGCAGGTTCCGTGAGTCTTCCGGTCGAAAGCTCCAATATCACCACCACCCTGAAATTGCCGGAGAACCGCTGGCTGCTTTGGGCGCGGGGTCCGCGGCAAGGACCGGCGATCCGGTTTTGGGCGGTGCTGGCGGCCGCGTTGCTGGTCGCGCTGGTCTTGGGCCGGATTCCACTCTCGCCGCTGAAACCCGCGCAGTGGTTGTTGCTGCTGCCGGGCCTGACCCAAATCCATGTCGCGGCCGGCAGCTTTTTTGTGGTGTGGCTGTTCTGGCTGGCGTGGCGTGGCAAACATGGTCCCGCCTTGCCGCACGGTCTGTTCAACTTGAATCAGCTCGCCCTGCTCGCCGGGGCGGGCGTGGCGGCCCTGACACTGATGGCGGTGCTGCATACCGGGCTGCTGGGGCATCCCACCATGTTCATCCTCGGTGAGGGCTCCTGGCGGAATTCCCTGCAATGGTTCGAAGGCCGCAGTCCTGTCCTCCTGCCCGCCCCTGAGGTGATCTCCGTCTCCATCTGGGTCTACCGCGGCCTGATGCTGGCCTGGTCCCTGTGGCTCGCCGTCACCCTGCTGCATTACATCCGCCGCGCCTGGCAGGATTACAGCAACGGGGGACTCTGGAAGGCGGCCCCGCCGCTTGCGCCGCCAACCCCAATGGCTGCCGCGGAACCGCCCCGGGGAATCACCCCTCCTCCCATGCCGCCTCCATCTGCCGCAGAGTGATCAGGGGGGCTGACCCAGGATCTGCCTTTCGGCGGCCAGACCTTTGTAATGTTCTTCCACGAAGGCCCGGGCGGCGACTGGTTCATGTTGTTCCCAGAATTGGTGGATTTGGAGCATGGTTTGGGCACGTTGGTGGCTCTCCCGGATGGTATTTGCCAGAGTAAGGGCGGTGGGGGGATCGTCCGTCATCAACTCATGGGCGCGTGCGTTTTTCAACCCGTCCTGCCAAGGGGCTTCCGCCTGGCGTGACAGCCAGTGCGAAGCTTCTGCAGGATTCAGAACCAACCATGTCTGAACCAATTTAATCACGGAGGAATCTGGGCTGGTCCCGGTTTTGGAAATGATTTTCTCCAAGACTTCTGGACGGAGCAAATGCGCCGTGGCTTCCGGCAGGTCCGGGCTGGATTGCGTGAGCGATAGACGGGAGGAGTGATGGAGAGAGTCTCCAAGGTGCCACAGGCTGGAACGATAGAGTTCCAAGGATCGGTCATCCGTCTGCTGGTCCGCCCACTGGACCCATCCGGCGAAGTCAGTTTTGACCCACTCCTGGGAAAGTCCGAGTTGAAGGCTGCGGCACTGATCGGAATCCTCCAAGGTTCCGGCACGGTCCATGGCTTGTTGCCATTGTCCGGTTTGTTTGCTCCATGCCTGAAGGGGGCCCGTGGACCATCGCCCTTTCGCGAGGTGGCCTGCCAGTTCCGAAAAGACTTCATCCAAAGGTTGGACTGGAGCCTTCGCTGCTGGCTGGGGGCGGTTGCCGGTAGGCCGGGGATCGGCCAGCCACTCCTTCCAGATTTTGTTATCGGTATCCACCGGCCGCAGTGTTTCCGTATTTTGGGAAAGCCATGCCTGAAAGCCGGCAGGGTGCTGCTTTTTCCAATAGGCAAAATAGGGTTCCAGCCAGGCGGGACGCGTGGCGGCAGGGCCTTCCTTCATCACCCATCCCAGAGCGGCCGGGGCATCAAGGGTGAAGAGGTGGGTGACGAGAAGATGGGTCAGGGTGTCCTGTTCCCGGCTCGTGCGGGGGACTGGAAAGGGAGTTCCCAGCAGGGCGGCAGTGTCACCCCAGGTCAGGGCTTGGAGCAGGTCCAAGGTTTCACGGGGTTGGTTACGGGCGATGGTTCTCAGGAGGGCAGACCGGATCTGGGATAGCTCCCCGGCGTCCAACGAGGGAAGAGCAGGAGGACCAGGCGAAACCACCAAGGGGGATGGGAAAAGCAGTTTGCCAGCAGAAAGTGATTGAGGAGGGGAAGCGGGGACTCCGGCAGGACGGCCGCGCTGCCAGACCACACCACAGACGACACAGCCCAATACAAAACCGGGTAGCCACGAGGGAAACGGAACTGGTTTCATGGTTTCGGCAGCAGCATTTTCAGGCGGGAAATGGTCCGGGTCGTTTCCGGGGGAAGGGTTTTCTGTTCCAATTCTTCCAACAATCGACCGAGCGAACCTGGATCAGGCTGTGCGGAAAAGTGGGCCGGATCGCGGGCTTCCAACAGGGACAGGATTTCGTTCAGGCTTTTTATGGTCTGCTTTTGCTGGTGAGGTAATTGTATCGACCGGGGGGAAACATCGCCGGCGAGGCTGATCAGAATGCCCGTGACCGCAGTGCTGGATTGCTGTTTTTCCAGCCAGCGCATCATGCCGGGCGTATCCCCGCGCAGAAACCAGGAATAGCAGATTTCCAGAGGGTTTGCGGTGGGGGATGTTTGGACGGAGGCCCACCAATCGGCGTATGGGGTGAGGTCGGTTGGCTCCGGAGGAAAAGCGACGGACGGAGAAAAGCGGGCGCGTTCGCCTCCCTGCATTTCGTCAACCATGGCATGGGTCGCTGCCCAATCGAGGGACGCCATTTTTGAGATCAGGGTTTGTTTCAACTGGTTGCGCCGGCTCAGGCGGGAGATTTCGCCGGCCCGCCCCAAAAATGCCCGCAACAGCGGCCAGTCCTTGATGTTACGCAGGACCTCCTGATGTGCGTGATAATGGATGCTTTCCGGAATCGCGTTCTCCAGGCGGATGTAGAATCGGATGGCTTTTTCCGGGGCCAGTGCGCCGGCAGGGGACAGGCCCTGATTTCCCCAATCCAGGCGGCGTTGATTCTTCAAATGGCGGAGAATGTCGGATTCCTTCCAATCGAGATAGGCGGCTGGATCGTTTTGGGCGAAGTTCGTCGTTGCTTCGGAAATCACGGAACTCCAGTTGGAACGGTCGATCCAAGCCTGCCAATCCCCGTCCTGCTGGACCCGGTCCATGAGTTTGGATAGAAAAGACAGGGTGTTTACCGGATCCTGTTTTGCCCAAGTCTGGCCCAGGCTGCCGGGCCCGATCCAGAGGCGTTCATCATTTAGGCGCCCATCGCGGGTGAGTTGCCGGTGCATGGCCTTGAGAATGGTGGCTTCCTGACCAAGCGGAACCCTATCCAGCAGTTCTTGGGCGTGGAGTTTGGCGAGGGCGGAAAAAGGGCCTTCGCAAAGGGCGGTGAGCCGTTTTGTAATCTCTTCGATGGAACTGCCCTCCGGAGCGCGGACTAGCACTGGAAATGCAGGGGGAGTGGGGATGGC
>JAYUWQ010000058.1:0-5747 GCA_043753485.1 bacterium | reverse complement strand
CAAAGACATCGACATGGCCGGGACGGCTTTCCGGCACCGAGCCCGGGGGCAGGACGTCGAGGGCAGCCGCGCCCGGCTGGCCGCTGTTGGCCACCGCTTCGGCGGCGTTGAGGAGGAGATCGCCGAGCAGTTCCTTGAAACGGCCACTGTCGATTTTCACCGGCGGCACGTCCGGGGAGATATTGATCTGGAAGGGCACGCTGAATTTCGAAAAGGGAGCGCGCAGCATGTTGTCCATCACCGGCAGATAGTCCTTCAGCTGGACGGGTTGCGGCGTGATCCTGACACACCCACCGGCGGCGAGGATGCGTTCGGCCAGACCGGCCGCGCCCTGGGCCGCTTCCTTCATGTGCTCAAGGTTTTCCTTGGTGGTCTCGTCCAGTTCATCGCCCATCAGGATCAGGCTGGAGAAACCCTGGATCACGGCCAGAAAATTGTTCTGTTTGTGAACCAGCCCGCGGATCAGGCTGTTGAAAAATTCGCCCACCGGCGTGCCCTGGATCACCGGGGGAAGCGCCATAATGTAGCCGTGGGGAGTCAACTCGCTGGTTTGCATGGATTAAGAAAGATGGGGGTCTTCCATAAAAACCGCATTTATCAGGAATTGTAAAGTAAAAGATCAGGAAAACTTAATAGCCTTGCTGTCAGCGAGAAAAGCCCGGATTTCGGATAACACAGATGGTCTTTGCCCACGGAAAGGGTGCTGCTCTGGAATCATCCGTCAAATTGATGCTTCCTTCTCCCTTCCCGCTTCAGACGCCATCCAGGATTCCAGTCTTCGCCCGGGGCAGCAGAATTCCCAAGGTGGTCTCTTCCGAAGCCTCCCGCGTCGCCATCAGAATGGGTAAATCCCCGAATTCCGCCAGGACCTGACGGCAGGCGCCGCACGGCGAAACCGGTTCGCGGGTATCGGCCACCACCACCAGCGCGGTGAATTCCCGGCACCCTGCCGCCACGGCCTGGGCCACGGCGTTGCGCTCCGCACAAATGGTGAGGCCGAAGCTCAGATTCTCCACATTGCAGCCCCGGTAGATCACCCCGTCCGCCCCCAGCAGCGCCGCACCGACATGGAACTTCGAATAAGGCGCGTAGGCCCGGTCACGGACCTCCCAAGCGGCAGGAATCAGGGCAGAGAAATCGGTCATGTTATTTATGGTTTACGATTGATGATTGGAAAAAAGCTCCATTCCTGGTCCGGCCTCACGTCTCAACCATCCACCCGGAAAATCATAAATCATAAACCGGCAATCATAAATGTCCTCAAGCTCTAGGATGGAATTTGGCATGCACTTCCTTGAGCCGCCGCTGGTCCACGTGCGTGTAAATCTGCGTGGTTGAGATATTGGCATGGCCCAGCATTTCCTGGATGACCCGCAGGTCCGCCCCGCCGCTCAGCAGATGGGTGGCAAAGCTATGGCGGAGCAGGTGGGGATACACCACCAGATCCACCGCTGCCGCCCGCGCCTTCACAATCTGCCAGAGCCGTTGATTGGTCAGGGCCTGCCCGTGCGTTCCGATGATGAGATGACTGGTCGTTTTCCGCTTCACCAGTTCCGGCCGCCCCTTTTCCAACCACGCCTGCACCGCGGACCGCGCCCGGCGGCCCACCGGCACCAGCCGCGTTTTATTCCCCTTCCCGGTCACGCGGATGAATCCCTCCTCCATGGAAAGCTGATCCATCGTCGCATTGGCCAGTTCCGAGATCCGCAGGCCGCTGGCATAAAGCAATTCCAACACCGCCAGATCGCGGTAGTCGAGCGGTTCCTTCGGCTCGATGCTGGCCAGCAGATGCTCCACCTCCGTTTCCGTCAGGGTCTCCGGCAGGGAGGCATCCAGCCGCGGGGCCTGCAATCCTTCGGCCACATCCATCGGAATGAATTTCCGGATCGCCAGCCAGCGGAAAAAGATCTTCACCGCAATCACCTGCAGCCGGATCGAGGCATTGCTCAATCCTTCCCCCTTCCGCAGAAAAAGATAGTCCGTCAGGTGCCCCAACTCCACCGCCGCCTCGTCCTTCACCCCATGTTTCTCCTCCAGCCACGACACCAGCGCCTCGAGGGTCTGCCGGTTCGATAATTGATAGTTCACCGAAAGCCCGCGCTCCGTGGCGAGGTGCAGGATGAACCGTTCCAGGGCGGTGGTCATACCCCGGCTTATCCGGCCGGAAGCGCCGGAGTGCAAACGTAGGGACGCTTTTCTCAGCCGCCTTTGAAGAAATAAACCAGCAGCAGAATCGGCAGGGGAATGCCGAGGAGCCAAAGAAGGATCCAGCCGATTTTGCCGGCAGGGCGGCGGGCGGACCCGTGAGCTTTGATGAGTTTCATGGCGCTGGAAACGGGGTGAGAACGGGGGATCACCGGTCAGGCCAAGGAAACTTTCCCGTGCTGGGCACCTTCTTCAATTTCCGGCTGGGTCCCGGACACATAGGCTTTGGCTGCCTGATAGAGATACTTCACGCCTTGGAGGCTGGAGTTGTCCCAGTACTCGGCTTGGTGCGGAATGATGTGCACCAGCATGAGGTTGGGGTCGTGGATGCCCTCCGGGAACCAGACGCGGAAAGGTTCCTGCCAGAAGGATTTGATCAAGGCGCGGTCAGTCACCAGATCCGCGGTGCCATCCATCGAAAGATACTTCTGGTGATCCTTCTGGAACGTGAGGAGGACCGCATCCTCCTGACGGATTTCCCGGGTCTTGGGGCTTTGGGTGTCCGTGAAAAACCAGACATGGCAGTCCGGGCTGACGTGGGCAATTTCCATGGGCCGGGCATGCAGGGCATCGCCGCCGCCATGGGTGACCAGCATGGCGGTGTGGAAGCTCAGGAGCAGTTCGTGGACTCTTTCGGGGGAGGGGGGGGACATGGGAGGGGTCGGTTGAAGGTCCTTGCTGCCGGGGAAGGCGGATTATTTGTTGTCGCGGAGGGCCTCGGCTTGTTTCTCGAGGACATCGGCTTTGGTTTCGTTGTTCGCTTTGGTCGCGGCGGCATCGGCCTCACCTTGTTTTTCCTGTGCTTTGGCGGCGGCTTCCCCCACTTTGCGGGCGGCTTCGGCCTGCTGCTCCAGTTGGTCGGCCTGGGCTTCGAGGGCTTTCTTGCGGGCTTCCTCCTGGGCGGAGTCGCAAGCGGTGAGAGTGAAAGCGGCGATCAACGTGGTCAGAGTGAGCAAACGGGTTTTCATGATGTCAGTGGTTTGAGTTGGGAAACCCTGGCCCGGGGACCATGGGTTGCCCCTATCCTTTGCAAGGCCCGTGCCGCTGCCTTCCTACGGGGAAATACCTGTCCCCAGTGGCTCCCGGAGCCGCTAAATGCCGCAACCGGCTGCGGCTTGCCCGGCAAAATGCAAGCCGCCCCGCGCCCCGTGGCCGTGCCGTGGTTTTCCATGCGGGCGGGCCCTCCGGCCCTGACTTGGGCCCGGCGGCTATTTCAGGAGATTCCGGGCGGCGGTTTCCCAACCGGTGGAGTTGCGGAGTTGGATGTCGAGGGAAGACTCGCCGGGCGGGTCCGAAGCCGTCAGGGGATAGATCAGGAGGGCGACTTCCACAGGAGTTCCGGGGTCGCAGAGCCGATCGGTGAAACCATCGTGATTGGCATCGGCGAGGAGGACGTCCCCCGGGCCATCGAGCTGGCCGTCGCCGTTGGCATCCACCGCCAGCAACTCACCGGTGTCGGGATGCAGGAGTTCGATCCGCACGGGACGTGAGGCGACCACGCGGAGGTCCACCGGGGCGGTGGGGTCACCCCCGCGGCGGTGCAGGGCGTGATGCAGCCTCAGCGCGTAGAAAGGATTCCGGCCGGCAAGGCTGGCATTGCTGACGGCTAGGCCAGTGCCATCGGTTCCGCTGGAAGTCAGGGTCCAGCCGGACTGCTGGACGGCGCCGCCGGCGGCTTCCCACCGCACGCTGACGGTACCCTGCAACCCGGCGGCAGCTTCCGCGATCAGCAGAAACTCTTCCCCTGCGGCCAGGGTCACGGGCCGCCGCAGCACCCGCTCCCCGCCAAGGTGAGCCCATGTGATGCGGCCCACTCCGGCCGCATCCTGCCAATCGGCGGTGAGGTGCCCGCCTTCCAGAATCAAGGTGCCGGTGGCGGCGGAGGCAGAGGGATTGGAGAGGGTGAAGCGGACGCGGGCGGTTTCGTCAGGAAGGACGGTGGAGTGGATCTTGAGCGGCTGCAAATCGGCCAGGGGAGGCCCGGGAGCGGCCTTGGCCGGGGTCAGGTCGCCGAAGGGGAATTTCTCCGCCAGATCGATCTGCCAGGCGGGCACGCCTTGTTGACGGGCGGCGGTGAGGGCCCGTTGCAGGGTGGCCGTGCCTTCCTGCGGCCGGGCGAGGGCGTGCTGACACAGCGCGATGGCCACGCTGGCATCCAAGGCACGGTAGGCCTCCAAATTACCGGACGCCAGCAGGGCCTCCAACTCCGCCAGGGTCGCCCGCAATCCAGGGCCATCCCCGGCGGCCTGCTGGGCATTGGCGAGGACGTGGAGCAGGCCGGGCAGGTGCTGGGTCCATTGGAATGACTTGGTCAGGCGGATGGATTCGCGGGCCATGCGGATCGCCTCCCGGGGGCGGCCGGTTTCACTCAGGAGGATGGCGTATTCCTGATACAAGTTGGGTTCCGCACGTTTGCGCCCCACCGCACGGGCGGCGGAGAGGGCGGTGAGAAGATTGGCTTCGGCCGGAGCAAAATCCCTGGTCTGGCGTTGGATCACGGCGAGATCCCGCCTTGTGTAGAGCGCTTCCATTTCGTCCCCCGCGGCTTCGGCCTCCTTCACGAGGGCCGCCAGATCCCCAATCTCAAATCCGGCTTCCTGATAGGCAAAGGCCATTTTGGCGAGGAGCCGCCGACGGCTTTTGGTGTTGCTGGCATTGTTGTTGACTTCCGCCGCCGCGGTGGAAGCGGCCTTCGCCTCCTGGAGCAGTTCCGGGAGCGGCCCTTCCCATTGGGAGCGCCAGTAGGCCCGGTTGAAGAGCGCATTGTGCCGGGCAAACGAGTCCGGCCCGGCCTGGGCAATCAACCGGTCCTGCAGGGCCAGAGCTTCTGTCCGGAAACCAAGGAATTTTTGCTCCCCCACCAGAAAGCCCAGCAACTGCCCACCATACAGGCCGCGCGGCATCCCGGACCGGGTGAGGTCTGCCTCCAGGGCCCGCATCCGGGCAACGGCCTCGACGTTCCGTCCGGCGAGGGAAAGCAGCTCGCCCTCGTACCGGGCGGTGCGCAGGAGGATGTTCAGCAGATCCACGCTGATCCCGGGAGGCAGCACCGGCCCGGGCTGCCAATCGCGCGCCGTCTCCTCACGCACGCCGCGACGGATGGACTCCCACGCTTCGGCCTGCCGCTGTGAGGCGAGGCTGAGGCGGCCTTCATGGATGAGGTGTTTGACCGCCAGTCCTGACATTTGGGCCTGGAGCATCCAATCCCAGGCCCGCATCCGGCCGGCGCGGGAAAGTCCGACAATCCGGCGGGCCTCCCCGGCCGCTTCCACCGCCTCGGCGGGGGTGCCCTGCAGGTCCGCCGCAAAGGCGACCTTCAAGGCCACCTCCGCGGCGGCCGGGTAATCCTTCGCCTCCACCAGCCGGTCCCGCAGCGGCCGACCGCGCCGCAGCAGGGCCAGGGGATCGTTCCCGGACTCCGCCTGACGGAACTCCTGCTGCGATTCCGCCAGGGAGGGTGCGGCCTGCGCCGCCAGCGGAGCGAAGGCGAGGACTGCCCCCGATAAAAACCAAGCAGGTATTGGAAGGGGGAGTTTCATATC
>JAYUWQ010000057.1:0-5754 GCA_043753485.1 bacterium | reverse complement strand
ACGCTCAACCCCTCAAATCCCAACTCGGCCCCCAGCGCATTCACCCCTTCCCACCGCGGGAATCAGGGGCTATAACACTCCCTGTGGGATGCTTGTGTATCCGATATATGAAATCGATGACGCTCAGGCGGCCAACATCATGGCCACGCAAGAGAACTACCTCAACGACATAAAGGCGCGAGAGATCAAGCCCGCAAAGCTGTCGGAGACGATTTCGGCCTTTGCGAACGCCGCAGGCGGGGATGTCTATATCGGTATCGGCGAAGACAAGGCCGCCAACTCGCGAACTTGGAAAGGCTTCGACGATCCCGAGCAGGCGAATGACTTCTTTCATACGCTCTTTCAGGCGCATCCGTTCGGGAATCACGTCAAGTTTGAATTCCTGAAAAACAAGAATCGCCTAGGACTGGCTCTCCACATCACTGTCAAGAAGGTCAAGGAGATCGTCAAGTCATCCTCCGGCGATGTCTATGTGAGAGTGAACGCTGGGAAACAGAAGATTGACACGGCGGAAAAGCTAAAACGGTTGGAGCTGGACAAGGGAATCATCACGTTCGAGAACGAGTGGGTTGAAGTCCCCTTGCGGAAGATTGAGAACAGTCTTTCGATTCTGAACTTCTTGATCAATGTGATTCCAACCGGTGAGCCGCTGACGTATCTCAACAATCAGGAGTTAGTCAAGGAGGGCCATGCACGCGTTTCCGGCGTTCTTCTGTTTTGCGACGAGCCCGCAGTCTTCCTGCCGAAGAGAAGCAGCATAAAGATCGCACGCTACAAGACAAAAGATGACGACATCGGGCGCGAGTTTCTCGATGGCAATCCCATAACAGTAGAGGGCGACGCGTACAATTTGGTATACAGCGCAGTTACTCAAACCAAGAAAGTCATTGAAGGCGTGAAGCGCTTGGGCGAGGAAGGCCTGGAAGCCGTTGAGTACCCCGAAGAAGCGCTGCACGAGGTCATTACAAACGCGGTTCTACATCGCGACTACAGCATTGTTGCGGATGTGCAGATCCGAGTCTTTGACAATCGAATCGAAGTCGAAAGTCCTGGAAGATTGCCTGGTCACGTGACCACAGCAAACATTCTGGACTCGCAGAGTGCGCGGAACCCAGCGCTGGTTCGCCTCATCAACAAATTCCCTAACCCTCCCAACAAGGATCTGGGCGAAGGTCTAGATACTGCATTTCGGGCAATGGAGACATTGCGCCTAAAGCCTCCAGTCATCCTCGAAAAAGACGCGTCGGTTCTGGTCGTGATTCGCCATGAGTCTCTCGGGTCACCAGAAGAACTCGTGATGCGGTATATGGAAATTCATGAGGAAATCACAAACACCGTGGCAAGAGAGATAACTGGAATCAAGAGCGAGAACAGCATGAAGAATGTGTTCTTGCGGCTCAAGGCGAGGAACATGCTCGAACCGATTCCGGAAAGGAAGGGCTCAGCATCCGCATGGAGGAAGCCTGTCGTTGCCGCGCAAGATGATGAGGGTCCGGTCGAGTAGCTGTGCGAGTGGGGCCTAACCCTGATTAAATTATTAATGCAAGCAGCCGCCACGCAAGAACAAGCAGAGGGGACTGTCGACACGACGCTGAGCAACCCCGGAAAGTATGGATTCTGATGGCATTTGACCACGACATCACCAAGCCACTCCATGATCTTGCGGATGAGTTGCTCAACAAGCGACAGTATGGGCGTCTGGCAAACGTCGCCCATTACTTGTCGGTATTGAGCACTGGCCAATGGGATCGCCTGGGAACAGACGAGCGGAAGCTTTTCGTCGACAAAATGGCTTCGGATTTCCACGCTCGAGCTTGGGACGATTGGGACTTGAATGCTGACGGCTCGCTCTCGCGCGTCAAAGAATTGATCGGCTTCCAGAGGCGGGCCAGCACATGAATAACCAATGGCACAATGAAGCATAAAGGATGCAGGCAACGGCCCGAATGGCATCTGGCGTGTCATGGACGCTTTCCGCTCGCCGCTGCCTGATCCGAAGCTTACAACTCCACTCTTATGTCCTTACAATTCAGATGTGAATCCTGCGGAAGGATGGCGCTGGGCGTTTTTACTTCGCTCAAGCAGGTCGAGGGCACTTACCTGTGCCCCACTTGTGCTGCCAAAGCCCTGAGGCTCATCTCGAATCCAAACCTTGCCAAGTGTGTCGATTGTTCCGCCCGGATCAGTATTCGTGCCGTGGTTTGCCCGCAGTGCGGAGCTCCAAGGTGAGGGGTAGGGCGGCGGGCACCGCACGAATGGCCACGCCGATGACGGGCCGCAGGCGAGGACTCCGTTCCCCCGGTAGTCCAGGATTTCCTGAATGGCCGGACTAGGCGCGGCGGGGTCAGGGGGCGTCGCCGAGCGTGAGGGTGGTCTCTGCGAGGCCGTAGCCGGGGGTGGGGGCGTGGCTGGGGAGGAAGGGGCCGAGCAGGGCGTCGCAGGGGAAGAGGTAGAGGGTCTGGGCGTCGGGGGTGAACTTCTTCTCCGGGGTGAAGGCGGCGGGATAGCGGGCGGAGGAGGAGAGGCGGACTTCGTCGAGGCCGCCGGTGAAGAACTGGGTCGGTTTGGATTTGGCGTCAGGATTGGCGCCGAGGAAGAGGGGCAGGGGATTGGTGGCGCGCTGGCCGGTGGCGGGACGGGCGGCGGTGGGCTGGCCGTTGACGTAGAGGAGGAGCTGGGAGCCATCATACACCCCGGCGAGGTGGGTCCACTGGTCCTTGGGGATGGGCGCGGTGGCGATGACGCTTTCGTATTTCCCGCCAATGTGGGCGTGGAAGCCGGGGACGCTGCTGGCGAGGTTCAGGGCAAACTCGGATTGCTCGGCTTTGGAGATGAGGTCGCCGCTGCTGCTTTCCGTGACCGGGCGCACCCAGGTCTCGACGGTGAAGGGGCCCTGGGGCAGGGTGTTGGCGCCCATTTCAATACGGGCGGCCTGGCTGCCATTGAGCGCGAGAGAGCGGTTAGGGGCGCCGGTGAAGAAGGCCTCGGTGACGGACTTGAGGGCGACCGGCAGGGTGATGCGGCGGGGAGGCAGGGGGATGCGCAGACCGGGCAGGAGGAGGTCGACCTTGAACTCCACGGCAGGCACGGTGAAGCCTTCCTCAAACCCGCGGCGGGTGCGGATGAGGGAGAAGGAGCCGCGGTGGGTCTGGCCGGGCTGGAGGGTGACGGTGAGGTGGTCGGTGGAAGGCACCCACTCGCGGACCGCCCCGGCGGGGAGGACGGTGACTTCGATCGGGTGGGCGACGGGATTGGCGATGGAGAACTCCAGCAGGCCGGCGCCGAGGCCGGTTTCATCCAGGGAAATAGGATAGGGGGTGAGCTGGAACTCGGTGTTCCGGACGCGTTCGATGTCCTTGATGAAGTCGGGGGTGAACTGCTTGGGGTCCATCACCTGGCCGACCGGCACGATGCCGACCTTGATGCCCTCGGGGCGGACGGACACGAGGTTCATGTGATGCAGATAACCCGCCCCAGGGTAGTGGCCGGGCATGGAGCCGCCGGTGGTGCCGAGGGTGATGTACTGGATGCCGTCGCGGTCGCCATCATAACGGAGACGGTGGACGTGCCCGGCGAAGACAGCGCGGATATTTCCCGGGGTTTTGAGGAGGGCGTGGACTTCGTCCCATTTGGCGCCGGGGTAGGTATCGGCGACCCAGCGGGGGTGGTGCATGAAGATGAAGGCATGCTTCAGGGCGGCGGTTTCCTTGAGGGTGGCCTGGAGCCAGGCGAGCTGGGCGGCGGAGAAGGTTTGCTGGTCCGGCGCGGTGAAGTCCTTGGGGGCGTTGGTGCCGTTTCCTTCGTCGGTGTAGAGGACGATGAAGGCGCTGCCTTTATGTTGGAACCAATACCAGAGGGGGCCGAAGTTTTTTTCGTAGCGGGCCTCGTGTTCGCCGGCCGGGCGGTCCGGGCCGCGCCAGTAGACGTCGTGATTGCCCGGGACGGGGAACCACGGCATATGCAGCCCGGTCATGATGGTTTTGTATTTCCCGAGGTCCTCCATCCACTTGTTGGGGGCATTGTAGCCGGGGAGCAGGTCGCCCACGGTCATCACCAGATCAGGGTCGAGGAGATTGGTGTCGGTGACGGCCTGTTTCAGGACATCGAGGCCAACCTCGGGGCCGCCGGTGCGGTCGCCAAAGACAAGGAAGTGGAAGGCGTCTTCACTTTTAGGCAGCGGCAGGATGGCGGGGTTGGGCCGGTTGGTCTGGATCTGCTGGGCGGCGGCCGGAAGCAGAGCGGCGGCGCAGAGGAGGGCGGAGAGAAGGGGCAGGCGCATGGCGGGGTTGGGGAAACAGGAAGGGAAGGGTTTTCTCAAGGAACCAGGACCGATGTCAGGTCCGGCGTGTTGACTATTTTGTCATACAGCGCCGAGAGGGTCGCCTGGTCACCGGGGCCCGCGCTCTTTTCGATTTCTCTGAGTTCCAGGAGGCAGCGTTCGCGCAACTGGTCGGCCGCGGGCTTCAGCTTGGTGCTGGCGTTGGCGAGGGCGGAGGTGAGGGTCTTCTGCAGGGCCGCCACTTTCTCCACGGGGGAGAATTGATTATTGGCCACGCCGTCGCGGGTGCGGGTGAAGCGGTCCATTTCATTGCGGATGGCGAGGAGGGCCGGGGCGTCCCCGATGTTGGAGGCTTCCTCGCGCTGCTTCTCCAAAGCAGTGGTGTAGTAGGCGCCGATGCGGTCGCGTTCGGTCTGGAGCTTGCCGGCCACGGCGATCTGCCACTCGGCACGATATTTCGTGAGGAAGAGGGTGAGCTTGTCCTTGGTTTCGGGCGACAGGCCGGCGGGAGGGGCCGGTTCGGCCATGACTTCCGGGGCCGGAGGGTCAGCCGCCGGCGGGGTGACCGGAGGCGGCAGGACGGGCGGCGGGGGCGGTGGTTCGGTTTTGTCAGGAACGGCCGGGACCGGCGTGGGAGGAAGGGGTGGCGTCTGGACCGGAGGGGAGACCAATGGAGGCACGGTCCCGGAGGGAGGGTCCGGCTGCGGTTTCTCCTTCATCATGAAAGCAGCAATGCCCCCCACGGCGACCACCGGGAGGAGCCAGAGCAGGGGGGAGATGCCGGAGGATTTGGCTTTATCATGGGAAGCGGCAGCACTGGGCGTGCGGCGTCCCGGGGCGTGCAGCACCCGCACCGGCTTGGGGACTCCCTGGCTGGGCTGGGTGAGGGCTTGGAGGGCCTGCTTGATCTCCGCGGCGGATTGATAGCGCAGGTCGGGCTTCTGCTGCATGCAGCGCGTGATGATGGAGTCCACCCGGGCATCCAGCTTCAGGGCGGCGGCGGGCAGCTGGAACTGGCCCTGGGGCGGGGCGCCGGTGAGCATTTCATAGAACACACAACCCAGCGAATAGAGATCGGCCCGGTGGTCCATCACCACGCCCGGTTCCCAGAGCTCGGGCGCGGCATATTCGGGCGTGCCCATGGGGGTGAAGGTGTCATCCTGCCGGTTGCCGGGATCCATCAGCTGGGCCAGCCCGAAATCAGCTAGTTTGATGGTGCCATCATGGGTGACCATCAGATTGGAAGGCTTGATATCGCCATGCACGATGCCGTGTTCGTGGGCAAAGTGGAGGGCCTCGCAGACCTGGGCGAGCAGCTTGTAGGTCAGGGCGGGCGTCAATTCCCCCCGCGTGATGAGCTGGTGGACATTGCAGCCGTCGATGTATTCCATCGCCAGATAACAATAACCGGCGGAAACATCGAAATCGAAGACGGTGGGGATGTTGGGATGGCTGAGGCGGGCCATGGCCCGGGC
>JAYUWQ010000056.1:0-2327 GCA_043753485.1 bacterium | reverse complement strand
GGCTCAGATCCAGACCACAACCGGCACACTGCGCCGAATCTTCGGCGACGGGTTGCTGACAATACGGGCAGTGCATTGGTTAATGGACCCGTATTACTGACCTGCCCGGGGCATTCCGTCGAGAGGGAATTTTCAACGGAGATGCCCGCAGTCCATCTTCAGGGACTGGGATCGGGACCCCGGCCCGTAATCGTCATGGCCCCGTCCACCAGTCCCCCAGCCTCCAGACTGAGCCGGCCGGCATTGAGGGCCCCTTCGAGACGGCCCTGCCGTCCGATTTGCACCAACCCGCTGGCCAGCACCCGGGCAGTGAGCTGCCCCTGCAGGGTCAAGGTTTGCACATGGACTGGTTGGAGGCACTGCACCTGGCAGCGTTTTTCCACCAGCAGGTGACGGCAGCGGATTTCCCCCAATACTTTGGCATGGGTGCGGAATTCCACCGTCTCCTGCGCGTAAATGCTGCCGGCCACGGAGCCTTCGATCACCAGACTGCCGCAATGGACGGCGGTACCCAGCAGGGCTCCTTTTTTGTGAACGGTGACATTCCCCCGGGTCCGGATGCGCTGGGTGCTGCGCACGCGGATTTCCACATCCCGCAAATCGATGAACGTGCCGCAGTTCGAGCATTGGGTCGAGGTGGCCTTGGCGGACGCCTTGCTGACGGCCTTGCAATCGAAGCAGACCACTTCCCGGCGGGGCACTGGCACATGGGGCCCATGGCTGTTTTCTGGATGTTCCCCACTTTGGGCCACCAGATTGCCCTCAGTGGCGCTGCTCCCGGCGAGCCAGAGGGGGACCGCCACCCCGGCGGGCCGCACGCGCGGCGGGGACGGACCGGGGACCGGGGCTGCCTTTCCCAACCCCCAGAAACTGCGGCGCGGTGAGGCCACCAAAGCCCCGCCGGACAGCTTGATGTGCTGACCACAGCTACGGCAGTATGTCGAAAGCCCGCTCGCGGACTCCCGTTGCCGGGAACCGCAATGCGGGCATTCGATTTCGATTTTCTCGATCAGCGGTCAGTCCTCCGGTTGATCGCAACGGGTGATCCGCTGTTCCCGGTACCGGAGTTGGGCCGCGGATTCCCGCCAGCGCGGGTTAGGATTGAGGAGCGGCGGCTTTTTTGGCCTGGGCGTTGGCCACAGCGCTCTTGCCGACGGAGGAACGGCCGGAGAAGGAAGCTCCTTCTTCGATGGACATCGTGCCCGCGACAATATCCCCTTCCTGAATCGCATTGCTCTTCAGTTCGCAGCGCTCGGTGACGGTGATGTTCCCCTGAACTTTGCCAAAGACGACCACGGATTTGGTGCGGATTTCACCGATCACGAGGGCGTTCTCACCCACGGTGAGGGAGCCATCGGAGGTAACTTCGCCTTCGATCTTGCCATCAATGATGAGATCGTTGGAAAATTTGAGGGAACCTTTGATTTCGACGTCGCTGCTGAGGATATTTTTGTTGGTGCTCATTGAAAAAGTGGATTTTACGGGAGGGGCAGGGTTATAGGGGGGGGCGGGCTTGGAGTAGGATTCCTGGGAAGGAGTGTAAGTAGGGGCAGCGGGAGCCACCGGGGCAGGCGGGGCGACAGGCTGGGGTTTTTGACCGATGATTTGCTTTAACACAGGACGTGGGAGTTGGGGTGAAAGAGAGACAGAACAGGACCATGGAACCGGAATTCAGGAGAATCAACGGCAGGTCTGTGGCGTGTATAGGGGTTCCCTGCCCCGCCGCAAGTTTAATTCCATCCCCGGGACCGATTTTCCCCCGATTCGACGCCTCCGGACGGCCCTGCGGAATCCCCCGCCAAGGGGTTGCGTTTTCCCCGCTTCTCCGCTTTATATCGGGTTCCCGCTCCCGCCGCCCCGGTGGGGCTTCCCGCTTTTTTCCCATGCCAGACCAGGACATTCCTCTCCCCGAACAAGACGCCGACATGATGCCAGCCGTCGGCCAGGCCTACGGTGCCGAGCAGATCGACAAACTCGAAGGCCTCGAAGCGGTCCGGAAACGCCCTGGCATGTATATCGGCGACCCCGATGAACGCGGACTCCACCACTGCGTTTTTGAAGTATTGGACAACTCCATCGACGAGCACCTCGCCGGCTTCTGTAAAATCATCGACGTCATCCTCCACACGGACGGTTCCTGCTCCATCCGGGATGACGGCCGCGGCATTCCCGTAGCCATGCACACCAAGTTCAAGATGCCCGCGATCGAGCTCGTCCTGACCAATCTGCACGCCGGCGGTAAATTCGGTCAGGGGGCCTACAAATACTCCGGCGGCCTGCACGGCGTAGGCGCCAAATGCGTCAATGCCCTCAGCGAATGGTTCAAA
>JAYUWQ010000055.1:0-5759 GCA_043753485.1 bacterium | reverse complement strand
CAGTGCCCGAATAGAGGTTCACGCATTCGACCGGCTTCCCCTTGCCCTTCGCTATCAAAAGCACCGCCTCCCCGGACCCCACGGCGACAGCCTGCGGGGGCAATACCGGCGGAGCGATGGCAAAAGCCGTCACCGGTCCATTGATGGCGATGTGCTGGAACTCGTTGGCTTCCGTTACGCAGCAGACCACGTCCATTCCGGCCAGCCACAAATCGGCTCCATGCCCGCCGGTGAACCAGTCGGCGGACTCCATGCCGGACGGCGCAAAATCGAGCACCCGGCTGCGGCGGTTTCCTCCCCCGACATCCACGTATTCAGCCGTCAGGGTCCCGGTCTGAGTCAGGGAAAGCAGCACGATCCCGTCCGGGCCGGATTTTCCCACCGCAAGAACTGACGTGCTGGAGCTCGGGGTCCCGGAGAGCAGATCGAATTCCACCTGGCGGTGGGCGCGGGAATAAAACGCGGCGCAGTAAGGTCCACTCAAACTCACCAGATGCATCAGCCGGGGATCCGGGCCGCTGAACTTCAGTCTGGAATTCAGCCCGGGAGCCTGCCCCTGCAGGATCACGCCAGCCACAACACGGACGGACGGTCCCGAGGGCTGCCACCCCGCCACATGCGGACCGTGCGCGGAATCCGTCAGGGACTGCCACTTCACGGTCGGATCCAATGGAATCACCCGGTCTGCCCGCAGCACCGTGGCCTGCGCCTGCTCCAGCAGCGGCACCACGGGCCGGTGTTTGGTCAGGGAAAACCGGCCGGCGTCCCTGGCAAGCAGCCGGTCACCAGGAGCGAAGCGCGGGAGGAGAGTAAGCAAGCGCTCCGATTCCGCCCGGCCGGGAGCCGTGGCAAGGGCTTCGCCGATGAACCATGGGGCCAGTGCGGCAGCTTGCTCCCGCAGGCTGGAATCCGGATAGTGGGCGAAGACCGCGTGCAACCCTGACACCATGGCGCTGGCGGGCTGCAGGCGCTGCGGCGGGGATTTCTCCAGTTGGTCGAGGCAGGCGGTGACGCCGGCATGACGGCCGAGGCGTCCCATCAGCGAAATCCACGCTTCAAAACAAGGCAGCGCCCGGCTGGAGGCGGGCCAACCGGACCGCAAGGCCCGCAGAGCCCGGTCCGGGTCCTGGAGTTTGCCTTCGAGGAGGCGGGCCTGTTCGAGAGGATTGGTCAGGGAACCGACCGCCGCCTCCCATTGCTCCCGGGCGATGGTTTCCTGACCGAGCGCGGCGAAGAGATCGCCCGCTTTTTCAGGCTGGCCGGCTTCCAGGTAGAGGGCGGCCGCTTCCGCCAACAGTCCCGCCTTTTCCAGGCACTGGGCGGCCCGCAGTCCCGAACCGAGACGTTCGGTGTAAATGCGTGCGGCTTCACGGGGACGGCCGCCATTTTCCAACATTCCGGCCGCACGGTTCCAGTCGCCCAGCAACTCCCCGTAGATGTATGCGGCGCGCCCCCACTGTCCGGCGGCGGCTTCCCGGGCCGCGGCTTCACGATATCGCTTTTCCAGTTTCAGCCGGGTGTCGGAGGCAATATTCCACACGTCCACCGCGCCGCCGCCATGGCTGAAAACAGTGAGTCCCGGATTTCTCATCCCCAATTTCCAACCGGGATTCGGGGCCTGCCCCCGGCGGGCTTCCGCGCCGCTGAGCGGGATGGCATGGCGCAAAGCATCCAGGATGTCTCCCTTGTCAAATCGGTCGAGCAGTTTGTTCAGCTCCCGCTTCCGGCGGTCCTGCAGATCCTCCTGCTGGCGGCGGCTCCAACGCTCCATCGCGGCGGCGGCCTTCCCCTGCCCCAGGGCACCCAGCAAACCGGCCCCCAGCGCGCCCAGCATCCCGGCGGCATAACCACCGGCCTTTCCAGGAAGCCCGGCATCCGGCAGCGGGGCATCCTTGTCAGGACGCTGCGAACTGATGTCCTCCGCGCCCCCCGCGATCAAGTCCTCCAGGCTGACTTCCTGCACCAAGGTGATCTGCCGCAGCGGCAGCGGCGCTTCCGGTCCCGGCACGGCTGCGAACCATCCTCCCTGCTTCATCAGCGGGGCGCTCAATAACTGCCACGGTTCCAGGGCATCCCGTTCCTCAAATCCTGTCAGCCCAATGGTTGGATGGAAAAAATGCAGGGGCCACGGAAAAAACCTACGCCATTCCGGAGCGGTCAGGGCCGGTTCCAACCGGGCCTGAACCGGCACCAGCACCCCGGGGGCCACTTCCCCAAGCCGTTGCACGTGGGGACCCAACACGCGGTCCAGTTCGGGTGGCCCTGACGACACGGTGATCACCACGCCCGCCACTGATTGATCCTGGGCCGAGGCCGCCAGCGGATAAAACCGGACCACGGCTCCGGGGGCGGCCTCCTCAATCCGCCGGGCCTCCGCCAACCACGCAGACACCCCGGCGCAGGGCAGCCATCCGGCACAGACCGGCAGCGGCAGCGGGGCGATCCGGAGTTTGAGAGGGAGCGCAGGCATGTCAGGCAGCGGGGTTGAGCGTTCCGCCGGCGGGCTCCCGGCCCTCCTGGAGGGCCGGGGCGACCCGGGCCAAGGCGGCAAACCGCTGGAGCAGCGGGACCAATTGATCAGTCCGGCCCAGGTCTTCAGCAGGTTTTAGAATCCAATCCGGATTGCCCACCTGCGGCTTCGCCCACGGGGCGACCCAGCCCGCCACCGGTTTACCAAGGAGAGCCAGCAGCGTCAGCTGCACACTGCCCTGTCCGTCAGAAAACACCAGATGCAGCATTCCCCGGCTATCAAAAATCAGACGGCAGTCGTCATGCCAGTCTGCGACGTAAAACGCTGGCCCGCGGTCAGCATTTCCTCCCGCCTCCGGGCCCACCCGGCGGAAGGGACGCACCGCCGACAATTGACTCTTCTGACTGGCCGTAAAGATAAAGTCCGGCATCGCCAACTCCCAACGCCCGCCCTGCGCCCGGATGACCAGCGTGCCGGACGCCACGAAACCCGCAGATACCGGAACGCCCAGCACGGCGGGAAAATTTGGAACGCCAGAGGCATGGGACAGCGCCGCCGGCACGACGGGAGCTTCGCTGGCAAGGCCGAGAGTTTGTCCATCAAACACCACCACATCCGCTTTGGTGCCCTTGGGCAGGATGATGGCGTGTTGCCTGGCGCCATCTGTCAGGGAGCAGGCTTCCACCTTGTCCGAATATCCGAGAATGGCCGCACCGTGCTGGCATTTCATCCAGAGCGGGAACGGGTGGCTGGAATCCAGCACCACCTCCCGGCGCGTGGGCTCTTTCATGCCGATGCAAACCGCGGCTGCGCGGTCTCCGGGTCCCGAGCTGGAACAAAGCACCACCCACTCCCCGTTATGTGAGCCAATGTGATAGTGGCGCGCCACGGGAAGTCCTGCGGTGATTTCGCCGGGAGCCAGCAGCGGATTGGGATCCCACATCATCAGACGGCCATGGGTGTCGACGTTGATCCGCCAGTGGGCAAAACCGAGTTCACTGCTGCCTGGATGCGGCATGGAGGGAAAACGGAAGGGCAGCGGATATTGTTGATAAAGATCGAGCTTCTGGATGACCTTGGGGAGATCGGTCAGGCGGTCGCGGACCGGGGCGCCGGGCTTTCCCACGGCGGGGTCGCGGAGGATTTCTTCGGGATCAATCCGGCCCCGCGCCACCACGCGGCTGCCGGCGGGGCTGCGGGCGCTGAGTTCCATCACGCCACTGCGGCTGATGGCCAGCACATAACAACGGCCGCCCGCCGCGCTGAAGCGCACGGCCAGGGCATGCAGGGCTTCCCTTACCGCCGCACGGGGCGCCCCGCCCGTCAGAAAAAAGACGTCAGGAGGACGGACGGCCTCCGGCGGGACGGTCACCGCGGTGAGCGCCGCCGCCGCGTCAGGATCGGGCAGCAGTTCCTGCAGGCAAGCCTGTACCTGCGCGACAGTTTCCAAAACCAAGGGCAGGAATACCCGGCCTGCCCGGCGCTCCACGCTGACCTGATCCTCTCCTGCGGCGGCTTTCAAACCCAGAGCTGCGGCGAGGACGTAGAGCCTGGGCAGGCCCCACAGCTGGATGCCGCTATCCATCAGAATGAGGCGCCGGGCGGCGGGTTCATCCGGGGGCGCGTCGCGACGGAAGTAGAGCGCCTCATGATGGGCGAGGCGGGCCATCAGGAGCATATCATCAGCAGCAAGTTCGCTGGGCAGCAGGCGGTCGAGCGTTCCCCGGTTGGTGATATCGGAAATCCCTCCTACCGGCAATTCCTGGGGAAATCCCACCGGACGCGGCAGGGCGAACATCGCCACCATGCGGCGGGCCACGGCGGCGACCGCCGCCAGTTCGCGGTCACTTTGTTCCTCGAGTTGGCGCAGGAGCGGGACGGCGGATTCGCCGGACGGTGATTGCGGTTCCGGGATTCTGGCAGGTTGGAGGTGCACAAAATCCAACCCCGTGCGGAGGCGGGCTTCCAGATGGGTCAAGTCCAGCCGGTCATGGACGGCCGTCAGAGCCTTGAGGTCCCACAGCAGGTGGGCCAGACCGCCGAGCCGGGCTGGCTGGACGCGGAGCCCGTCGAGGCCCCACGTATCCATCCCAAACATAATTTCTGCGGAAGCCTCCGCGGAGGGCCGGTCCGGAATTCCCTCGAAAATTTGTGTCAGCAGATGGGCCCGCGCCGGCAGGCCGGTGCGCAGGTCCTCCGGCAGCGCGGCAATGGATTCCAACACATTCCCCAGCCGCCGCAGCAGTCCTTTGGAGGCAGCAGAGGCCTGATCGCCCCCTGAAGCGCGGGCGGCAAACTGCTGGGCGGAGGTCAGGGCCGCAGTGTGGCGGCGGCCACAGGCCATCAGCACCAGCAGAATGCTGCCCAGCGGCGGCAGGCCTTGCGGCGCGAGATGGTGCAGCAGCGCGTGGAGTTCCATCCAGAGGCAGACCGTGGCACCGTCCTCCCATTCCACGGCCGCGCCATCCCCGGCCCATCGCCAGAGATAACCCGGCGGGGGAATGAAATAACTGACGGCGGGGGGATGCATGATCAGGCAGAGAGCAAAGCCGCCGTGGTCCGGCGGAGGGCGGCCAGGGTAAGCGGGGCGAATCCTTCCTGACCGATCAGTTCCACATGGCCGTCCGGTTCCACCAATCCGATCGAACCCGGGGCTGGCAGGAGCACGCGCTCCACCCAGGCGGGCCGGAGTGGCGGGACGAATTCCCAGCCCGCCGGCAGAGCCAGGTTTCCCTGAAAATACCAGGGCGTGCCCGGCACGGAGGGCAACGGAGTGCCCCGGACGAAGACCCGGCCATCGGCCGCCGCCGCGAAGGTTAGCCTGTTGAGGCGGAGCCGGGAAGCACGGCCCGCCCAGGCGGCAAGATCCGCCAGGCTGGCCAGCAGGGCAGTCGGTTCAATTTCGCAGGAGGACCGGGTCAGGGTGATCCCGAGCTTCCCCTGCTGGCGGCCTGGCAGAACGGCCGCAGGGGGCACAATCGTCAGGAAAACCTCCAGGGATTGCCATGGCCCCACCGGAAGCAGGCCTGTTGGCACGCTGCCATGCAGGGGAATCAAGCGCTGCCGTGCATCGACCCGGTAGCGTGCCAGACATGGCAGGGCGGCCGCCGATTCTGCGGCCTCCACCGGCAGGCGGAGCCAGAGGGTTTGATTTTCCTCACAAACCTCCCAGCCGGACTGCGTCCGGTATGGCCCGAGGCGGGCGGCGCTATCGGCCGGGAGTTGGAGGACAATCATACGGAGTGGCGGAGGGAAGCGATTACGCAGGCGGGGGGCTCACCTGCTTCCA
>JAYUWQ010000054.1:0-5769 GCA_043753485.1 bacterium | reverse complement strand
AAGCTGTCGCTTTCGCCGCCCATAACGGACTGGACAATCTGATCCTCATCTTCGACTCCAATGACGTCACCCTCGACGCCATGGCCAAGGTGACCCAGAGCGAAAACACCGCCGCCCTCTACACCGCCATCGGCTGGGACGTCGTCACCATCGACGGTCATGACCTGCAAGCCGTCTACGATGCCATCGAAACTGCCAAAAACGCCAACAATGGCAAACCCAAGCTGATCATCGCCAAGACCCTGATTGGCAAAGGCATCCCGGAAGTTGCCGGAACCGCCAAGGGCCACGGCGAAGGTGGCGCCAAGTTTATTGATGCCGCCAAAAAAGGCCTCGGTTTGCCGGAAAGCGCCCACTTCCACGTCAGCGCTGAAGTGACCGCTTATTTCGCCGACCTCAAAGCCAAACGCGCCGCGGCCCATGCCGATTGGACCACGAAATTCAACGCCTGGGCCGCCGCCAACCCGTCCCTCGCGACCGAACTTTCCGCCGCCCGCACCGGTGGCCTCACCGCGGAAGCCCTGCTCAAGGCCATCCCCGAGTACCCGCTGGAAGGGAAATCCGCCACCCGCAACTGCGGCGGCGAAATCCTCAACCACCTCGCCATGGCCGTCCCCAATCTGATTACCGGCAGCGCGGACCTCTTCGGCTCGACCAAAAATTACATCAAGGACGGCGGGGACTTCAGTGCCGCCAACCCCACCGGCCGCAACATCTGGTTCGGCATCCGCGAGCACGCCATGGGCGCCATCTGCAACGGGATTGCCTACGACGGGCTCTTCCTCCCCAGCGGCGCCACCTTCCTCGTCTTCGCCGACTACTGCCGCCCCAGCATCCGCCTCGCCGCCCTGTCCAAACTCCCAGTCACCTACATTTTCACCCACGATTCCGTCGGCGTCGGTGAAGACGGCCCCACCCACCAGCCGGTCGAAACCGTCAGTGGCCTCCGCGTCATCCCCAATCTGGACGTGATGCGTCCCGCCGATGTCGAGGAAACCTCCGCCGCCTTCGCTGCCGCTTTCAGCCGTGCGGATGGCCCGACCCTGCTCGCCCTCAGCCGGCAGGACCTCCCGATCCTCGGTTTCCTCTCCGCAGCAGCCCGCCGCGAAGGCACCTTGAAGGGCGGCTACGTCCTGGTTAAGGAAACCGCCCCGCTGGAAGCCATCGTCATCGCCACCGGTTCCGAAGTGCAATGGGCTGTCGAGGGAACCAAAGGCAAACCCGGCGTCCGCGTGGTCTCCCTGCCCTGCTTCGAGCGCTTCGACCGCCAGGACGCCGCCTACCGCGAGTCCGTCCTCCCCGCCGCCTGCACCAAACGCGTCGCCATCGAAGCCGGCGTCTCCGGCCTCTGGTGGAAATACGTCGGCACCGCCGGCCAGATCATCGGCATCGACCGTTTCGGCATCAGCGCCCCTGGCAACATCGTCTTCAGGGAACTCGGCATCACCGCCGAAGCCGTCTCGAAGGCCCTGGCCTGATCCCATCAGTCCCGATACTGACTCCAGAGGGGAGGCTGGAAACGGCCTCCCTTTTTGTACGCCGGTCCATCCTGCTGGCGAAGCACGGCATGCTCACCGCCGTTGCCGACCATCCGCTAGGACGCCAAGGCGGCACGCATCACGCTGTCAAAATGCTCCAGGCTGTAGGGCTTGGGCAGGAACCCCGCAAAGCCAAGGGCGCGGAAGCGTTCGACATCGCCTTCGGCATGCTGGCCACTGGTGGCAACCACCAGGGCTTCAGGGTCCATGCGGCGGATGGCCTGGAAGACCTCCATGCCATTCAGGCCGCTGCGGAGATTCAGATCAAGCAGGACGGTGCTGTAAGGCCGCGCGGCGTGCAGGCGGTCCTTGTAGGTCTGCAGAGCCTCATCGCTGGTGGCGACGGTGGACACATCGAAACCCATGACTTTGGCGATCTGGCTCAAGGCGGTGCGCACGCCTTGCTCGTCATCGACGACGAGAAGGGAGGGCGGCGCATCTTCCTGAGCCGTCGCCCCCCCCATCGGTGAAGAGGCTGCCGCAGGGACAGGTGAGGTGGTGAACCCGGCGCCCACCGGAACCGGAGCGCTGGCAGTCATCGGGACCAAGGCGGTGGCAGGATCAACCGCTCCCCAGACGGGAACGGGGGCCGTGGAGAGGAGCGGCACCAACGGGGGCACCAACGGAAGCGCGATCGGCTGGGTCCCCGGATTTGCCCTGGGCAGAGAGCCCTCAAGAGAAACAGGAGTTTCCGCCCGGGACCTCTCCACCGCGGCCGGTGCGGGGACCGGAAGATAAATGAGGAATTCCGTGCCAACATTCACCCGGCTGCGGACCAGCATTTCCCCGCCATGTTCCTTGATGATCTGATAACAAATCGGCAGACCGCAGCCATTGCCCTCCGGCTTGGTGGTGAAGCGGCTGTGGAACAAGTGCTGCAGGTGTTCCTCCGCAATCCCCGGGCCCCAGTCGCGGACCGAAATCTGAAGATAGGGCCCGTCGGGCAGCGCGATGCCCTCGCCCGTGGCAACATCGCGCCGGGTGGCTGATACCCGCAGGCGTCCCCCGCTCGGCATGGCCTGACAGGAGTTGCGGATCAGATTGAAAATGACGCGCTCCAACTGGCTTTCATCAACCTCCATTTCGGGCAGCCCCTCCGCCAGTTCGAGACTGGCTGACACGTTCTGCGCACAGGTGGCGAGGCGGATGGCACGACCCAGCAAGGCCCCGGGGGCACAACGGCTGCGGACCGCCGAACGGGGGCGGAAACAATCCAGAAAATCCTTTGCCAGATCACTGGCCCGTTGAGCGGAGACGTGGGCGACTTCGAGACTGTCGTAGAGGTCGCCATTCTGCGGGATGGCGCGGATGGCCAGCTGCACGGGCAGCACGATGGAAGTCAGGGCGTTATTAAATTCGTGGGCGACCTGCCGGGCAGTTTCACGGATCGTTTCGATGACGTCATCCTGCCAGCCCTGCGGGGAGGGCGGGGGCAGATCCAGGCGGATGGGAGTCCCCGCTGCCGGAGGGGTGGGAGCAGGCACCGGAACCTCCACCAGGGTCAGGACCACCCCGAGAATCTCCCCCTGCGGGCCGCAGGTGGCTTTGACCCGGCCGCGCTGCGGTTTGGCGTCCGGATTCAGAAAAGTCAGGTCACACAGTGCACGGTCACCTTTAAATGCCGTGGCCAGCGCCGCGAGCAGGGCCTGCCATGAAGCTTCGGTGAGCAGCGGCTGGAGTGGCGAGCCAAACAAGTCCGGCCCGGCCACTCCGGTGCAGCGCACGGCCGCTTCATTGCCCCAGGCAATGACCGGCCCTTCGTCCTGACTCAGTCCATTTTGCAGGATCAGCACCGATTCGGAAACCTCGTCCAAGGCGACCCGCAGGTGGTGATTCACTGCTTTGATCCGCTCAACCGGTGCGTTGGAAGGGGACGTGGAGGACAAAACAGAGGAAGAGTTGAAAGCTGGCGGGGGGCGGTCTACTCTTAATATGTCTTAAATAAGTCGGCGAGAGAAATTTCACACAAAGTTTCCGTCAGGACGCGCCTCCTCCAATCTATGGGACGTTCCGCACTAAGCAACGCGGCCAGCCCGGAATGACGTCTCCCGGATTCCACGGCAAATCCGTTGCGCAGCGCAGGAGCCGGGGCGGATAATGGAGTCATCATGTGCTTTCGTTTTTTCGCCCTGTTGTTCCTGCTGGTTGGCGTGCTCCCCGCCCAGGAGCGGCCCATTCCCAAGCCCGGCTCCGAACCCCGCGTGCCGGTGCGCTTGGATGCTCTGACCTTGGAACCGGACATCAAAAACAGAATTGAGGCCTTCTTCGCGGTGCTGAAGCAGCGCAAGGTTCCCGAGGCTTACACTAAACTGCTGGATGGATCGGTGCTGGCGGAGGAAAATCCGGAACTGGTCACCAAACTGGTGGAATCCACCACCCGCGTGCTGGAGCTGACCGGCCGCATCGACAACACGGAAATCCTGAAAATCTGCACCTCGGGCAAAACCATCCGCGAAGTCACCTATCTGCTGAACGGTGAAAAACGCCCCCTCCGCTGGCGCTTCTACTTTTACCTCGCCGATGGCCGCTGGCAGGTGCTCGATACCAACGTCGCCACCGAAGCCTCCGGCTTTTTCGAGGACGCGAAATAATCTGTAAGGTAAAAGGGTTCAGGTTTCAGAAAAAACACCTCCCCGCCTGAACCCTGAAACCTGAAACCTTTCCCCTTCCTCATAATGCACCAGGTTTACATCCGCACCTACGGCTGCCAGATGAATGAGCGCGACTCCGACCAAGTCGCCCGCATGTTCCTCGACCGCGGGGGCTACACCATGACCGGCGAGGAAGCGGAGGCCGATGTCATTCTCATCAACACCTGTTCCGTGCGCGATCAGGCCGAGCAGAAAGCCATCGGTAAAATGCGTCAGGTCGGCCCGTTGCGCTACACCAAACCGCACGTCGTGTATGGTTTCCTCGGCTGCATGGCGCAGAGCCGGGGAGAGGAACTGCTGGATACCATCCCGCATCTCGACCTCGTCGCCGGCACCCAGAAATACCACCGCGTGGTGGACTATGTGGACACCATCCTCACCAAACGGCTGGAACGCCGCATGGACGACGAGCGGTTCAGCATCGTCGATACCGGCGAGGAGGAAGGCAGCCAGAATACTATCCGCGACCAAACTGTCACCGCGCAGCAGGCCACCGCTTTTGTCAGCATCATGCAGGGCTGCAACATGAAGTGCACCTTCTGCATCGTGCCCTACACCCGCGGCGGCGAGCGCGCCCGGCCCATTCCGGAAATCGTGGATGAAGTCCGCCGCCTCGTGGATCAAGGCGTCAAGGAAGTCACCCTGCTCGGCCAGATCGTGAATCGTTACGGCATCAAGGAATTCCCCAACGTGGACGGCCTCAGCCCTTTCGTGCAACTTCTGGATCAACTTCACACCCTGCCCGGCCTGCACCGCATCCGCTTCACCAGCCCGCACCCGATTGGCTACCGCGATGATCTGATCGAAGCCTTCCACCGCCTGCCCAAACTCTGCCCGCACATCCACCTCCCGCTCCAAAGCGGCAGTGCCAGCATTCTCAAGGCGATGCACCGTCCCTACAGTCCGGAGCGCTTCCTCGAAATCTGTCATAAGATGCGTGAAGCCCGCCCGGACCTCGCCATCACCACCGACATCATCGTCGGTTTCCCCGGAGAATCCGAAGCCGACTACGAATCCACCAAGGAAATCGTCCGGGCCGTCCACTTCGACAACGCCTTCATCTTCCGCTACAGCCCCCGCCGTGGCACCCCCGCGGCCGATCTGCCGGACGAAATGCAGCTCCCGGAATCCGTCAAGGAAGCCCGCAATCACGACCTCCTCGACCTCATCAACGCCCAGGCCAAGGAAAAGCTGGCCGCCGAAGTCGGCTCCATCCGCGAAGTCCTCTGCGAAGGTTACAGCAAGACCACCGAAACCCGCCTCACCGGCCGCACCCCGCAGAACAAAATTCTCGTTTTCGAAGGCCCCCACGACCGCCTCCGCGGCGAAATCATTCCAGTAAGGGTGCTGGAAACCAAAGGGTTCACGCTGTACGGGGAGCTGGCGTAAGATGGGACCGATCTTCATTGGGGGAGCTTGCCTTGGGGCACTCCGTCCCGGAGGCCAGTTCGACCGGATAAGTTGGCCCGGGCATCACCCTGTTCTGAAAATCCCCCAATCGACCCACTTAATTAAGTTGCAGTTACCATAATTACCACGTATATTGGAAGTTCACTTCTCCTGATTTCCACCATGCGCCT
>JAYUWQ010000053.1:0-5770 GCA_043753485.1 bacterium | reverse complement strand
GCCAATCCCGCCGCCTCGGTCGCCTTTGCGGAAAATCCCGCGGAATGGATTGAGCTGCACAACCCCGGCACGCTGCCGGTGGACCTCTCCGGCTGGCGGTTTAGCGATGCCGTGGATTATGCCTTTCCCGCAGGCACCCAGCTGGCCGCGGGCGGGTTCCTCGTGGTGGACCACACCCAATTCAGCGGGACTCTGGCCAACCGCGGCGACCGGTTGCGGCTGCGTGATGCCACGGATGCCTTGATTGATGAGGTGCCTTACCTCGATGATGGCCGCTGGCCGGAGCTGGCGGATGGCGGCGGCTCCACCCTGGAACTCATCAATCCCCGGGCGGACCGGCGCCAGCCTGAATCCTGGGCTGCCAGCGACGAAACCGGCCGCTCCACATGGCAGACCATCACTTACCGGGCCACCGGCGCAGAGCCCACCGGCAGCAACAATCCTGACATCTGGCACGAGTTCCTGCTGGGTTTCCTTGATGGCGGCGAGGCGCTGATTGATGAGGTGTCCGTGGTGGAGGATCCCGACACCACCAAGCTCCAACTCATCCAGAATGGTTCCTTCGAGGCCGACACCATCGGCCTCGGCGCCGCGAAATGGCGGCTCCTCGGGACCCACAAAACCAGCAAAGTGGCGGCCATCCGGATGGGCCCGGCAAGGTCTTGCACCTCGCCGCGACTGCCGCGGCCGAACACACTTACAATACCGCCTCCACCACCCTGGTGGGGAACCGCACCCTCAACCCTGCCAAAACCTATGAAATATCCTTCAAGGCCAAATGGCTGGCCGGCTCCCCCCAGCTCAACTCCCGGCTCTATCTCAACCGCGCCGCCCGCACCAGCATCCTCTCCCAGCCTGCCCTGACCGGAACGCCCGGCAGCGTGAACGGCCGGCGCCTCGCCAATACCGGCCCGGCCTGCGATGGATTGCGCCATAGCCCGCTGGTGCCGGCCGCCTCGCTGCCGGTGCGGGTCAGTCTATCCATCGCCGATCCTGACGGCCTCGCAGAAGTCACCCTGTTTTACAGTCTGAATCAGGGCGCCTGGCAGCGGACATCCATGGGTGGTGATGGCACCGGGCGTTATTTCGGAGTGTTGCCCGGACAGGTCACCGCAGCCCAGGTTCAATTCTACGTTCAGGCCACGAACCGGGCCGGCGCCAGCTCGTTCTTCCCGGCGGGCGGTTCGGCCTCGCGGGCGATCTATAAAGTCGGGGATGGCGGGACAAGTGCCCAGACGGTGCGCAACAAAATGCGGCTGCTGATGAATGCTGCCGACGCGGCTGAGCTCCACAATCCGATCCATGGGGTCTCCAACTTCCGCTGGCCCTGCACCGTTATCTACAATGACCGCGAGGTCTGGTATGATGCCAAAGTGCGGCTGCGCTCCGCTCCCTTCGGCCGGCAGGGAAACCGGGCGGGCTGGAATATCCAATTCGGGCCCGAACATCCCTTCCGCGGCGTGCAGACCAGCATCGTGATCGACGGCGCCTTCAACATGCCAAAAGGCGACGGCACCGGCTGGTTGGAAAACTCCCTCGGTCCCAGCGTGAACGAAATGCTTTATCAAGCTATCGCCAACCGCGCCGGGGATATTCCGGCGACCTACGATGACGTGGTCTATTTCCAAACCCCGCGTATCACCGAAGGCAACCGCCGCGCCCAGCTCAAGATGACGCGTTTCAATCCTTCCTACCTGGAGGAAACCTTTGCGGACGGCGCGGACGGCACCCTCTTCAAACAGGAACTGATCTACTTCCCCAGCACCACCGTGGACGGCAATGTGGAAAGCCTCAAAAACGCCTACAACTCGGTGCGCGATACGGAGATCCGGAGCTTCGGCGGAGGCAAGGAAGGCTGGCGCTGGAACTATCTGCTGCAGACCAATGGGGACCGCGACGACTTCCTCCGCCTCATCGCCCTCGGCCAGGCTTTCGACTCCTCCTCCGCCAATCTTTACGCGGCCACTTCCGCCGCGATGGACATGGAGAATTGGACGCGCGTTTTTGCCCTCACCGCGCTGACCGGTCTGGCCGATACCTATAACAATGGCCTCGCCCATAACATTCAGCTCTACGTCCGCCCTTCCGACCAAAAGGTGCTGCTCTTTCCGTGGGACCAGGATCACGCCTTTTATTATGCGACGACTTCAAACATCTTTGGCGCGGGCTCCCACCGTTTCGCCGCGGTGCTCAATCTGACACAAAACCGCCGGCTCTTTGCCGGGCACCTGAGACACCTCTGCCAGACCGCATTCACCAACACCACGCTGGATCCTGTCATCAATCACCTCAGTTCCTCCATCGTGGCCGACCGGGCGCAGTATGCGGCCAACCTCCGGTCCTGGGTCACCGCCCGCCGCACTTATGTCCTCGGTCAGATCACGACCCAGTTCCCCACCGTGGCCTTCGCGATTACGACCAGCAGCGGCATGGATTTCACCACCACGCAGCCTGCCGCCACCCTCTCGGGTACGGGCTGGATTGACGTGCATGAAATCCGGGTTTCGCGGAATGGGGCTTCCCCCGAAGCCGCCCCGGTGACCTGGCTGAGCGGTCAGACCTGGCAACTCACCCTCCCGGTCACCGCCGGGGCCAATGCTTTCGTTTTAACTGCGGTGAATCATGACGGCACCGTCGTGGGCACAGACAGTATCACGGTCACCAACCTCGGCACGGTGGAGCCGGCGGCGGCGGCCAATTTGGTTATTTCCGAAATCAACTACCATCCGGCCGGATCAGGGGCGGAGGAATTCATCGAGTTGCGCAACATCGGAACCCGGACCGTGGACCTGACGGGGGTCCGCTTCACCGAAGGCCTCCTGTTTGGTTTTACCGGCAGTGCCATCACCACCTTGGCTCCGGGCCAGCGTGTGCTGGTGGTGGAGAACGCGGCGGCCTTTACCGCCCGTTATGGCGCCGGCCTGCCGGTGGCGGGGGCATTTACGCCGGGCAGTGCCCTTTCAAACGACGGCGACCGCGTGGTGCTGCGCGACCGGGCTAACGCCGTCATCGCGGCCTTCAGTTATGGGGACCAACTGCCCTGGCCGCCTGAAGCTGATGGCGGGGGCTGGACGCTTACTCTGATCCGCCCGGAATTGCGGCCCGACCCCTCCCTCGCCACCAGCTGGCGGCCCAGCCGCCTGACCGGCGGCAGTCCCGGCACCAGCGATGAGCTGGCGGCCGGCAATTACCCCTCCCTGCCCGAATATGCCTTCACCGCCCTTCCTGTGGTCACCACCGCGCCGGATGGCCGGATGCTGATCACTTGGAGTGAGCGCCTCGGAGCCGATGACGTTCGCCTTTGGCCCGAAAGCTCTCCCGATCTCAACACCTGGACCCCGGATCCCACGGATGGCACTGGTTTGGAACACCTCAGCGCCTCTTCCGCCAATGGCGCACGCACCATCACCTCGATCGTCCCGGGCGGATCTTCCACCGGCAGATTTGTGCGCTTCCGGATCACCACACGCTAGCAGGACGTCCGGTGCAGCCCGCACGGCCGATGAATCTCCCCGATCTGTGGGGCTTGGCCCATCCGAACGCCCCGGTCACTGCCGGACCTGCTTGAGCAGGGCCGCCAGCCTGGCCCGCTCTGCCTCCCATGCTGGATCTCTGGCCAGATTGGTGTATTCCCCGGGGTCATTGTCGTGGTCGTAGAGTTCAATGCCTGCTTCCCCGTCCCTCCATTCCGTGTAGCGCCAACGATCGGTCCTGACACTTCTTCCGAAGATGAACTCCCCATTCTTTTTGCCCCGTGCCGTCTGGGTAAAGGCGGGGCGGGCCCAGGCCGCAGCCGGATCATCCAGCAGGGGTCGCAGGCTGGTGCCCTGCAGATTGACCGGGCCTTTCAGCCCGGCGAGATCTGCCAATGTAGGGTAGAGATCAATCAATTCCACGGTGGCTTTGCTCACCCCTCCCCGGGCTTTGGTGCCAGGCGCGGCGATGATGAACGGTACCCGCGCCGCTTCCTCAAAACAGGTCTGCTTTTGCCACAATCCATGCTCGCCGAGATGATAGCCATGATCGCTCCAGAAGACCACGATGGTTTTTTCCCGGAGCTTCAGGCGGTCAAGGGAATCAAGCACCCGGCCAATCTGGGCATCGGCAAAGGAAATGCAGGCCCAGTAGGCCCGGCGCAGCAGACGGCTCTGTTCATCGGTCAGCTTTTCCCCCTGGTAACTGCTGATGGCCATGGGAGGGATATCATCCCGGTCGCCGGCTTGGCGCGTGGCCAACCGAATCCGGTCAGCGGGTGGATAGAGATCGAAGTATTTTTTCGGAGCCACGTAGGGGGTGTGCGGCTTGTAGAAACCGACGGCGAGGAAGAACGGCTGGTCCTTCTTTTCTTCCATCAGCCGGATCGCTTCGTCGGCGACCTTGCCGTCGGTGTGGTCGGAATCACTTCCCTCCGCCGCCAGCCATGAGAGGGATGCCCCGAAATTCATCGGCTTCCCGGTGTATTGAATAATATCAGGTTCATCGGTCAGCTTGTCCCGACCGGCGGGATTGACCGCGAGATCCCATGAAGGCGCATCATCCAGCCCAGCAGTGCCGATCTGCCCCGGATTGCCGTAATGGTAGATCTTGCCGACCCGGGCGGAGAACCATCCGTTGTTTTTGAACAGTTGACTCAGGGTCACCACCTCCGGCAGGCCCTCCCGGAAGTGGTATTGCAGATCGGCGACCCTGGTGCGGTCGGGCCGCAGCCCGGTCATGATGGAGGAACGGCTGGGGCTGCAGAGCGGAAACTGGCAATAGGCCCGTTCGAACTTCACCCCCTGGGAGGCCAGCCGGTCAAGGTTCGGTGTTTTGACCAGTGGATGACCATAACATCCAAGATCGTTGTTCATGTCATCGACTGCGATGAACAACACATTGGGGCGCTCCGCGGCAGACAGGACCGTGGACCAGACGAGGAGGAGGGAAAGCAGACGGAGGATCATGGCGGATGGGCAACACGGGGTGAAACGGCACCAGACAAGCCATCCTGCCGTAGTCTGCCAAGGATTATTCCACCCGGGAATGCGGTTCGCCACGGCCGGCGCTTTCTAATCACCTCAAACACCATCAACTCCAGCGTGTAGAAAGCGCGCGGACCGGCGGCATCCACATACACCGTCCTGACCTCCCCATCGCCGGCCAGCTGGGTCTGGTCCAGCGGGCTGTCCTTTTCGAGCGCAAAAGCGGCCGGCTGGAAGGGCCCGGCAAGATCGGCGCTGCGCCGGATCCGGTAGGATGCCAGATTCTTCGTGGGAAAAGAGAGGGCCAGACGCGGGGCTCCTCCAGTGGTGCGGGCCGGGGAGAGTGCACTGATGCCGAAATCAAATTCGGGGAGTTCCACCTCCAGCACCCCCGCTGAAAACCGGCTGGGATAGGGAATCAAATCCGCGGTGGCAGGGCCGTTGGTGACGGCCCCGTCGATGGCGTAGGTGGAGCCATGGCAGGAACAGAAAATCTCCTGGCTGACCGCATCATATCGTTCCACGCGGCACCCCTCGTGCCGGCAGGTGGGATCAAGGACAAACAGAGCATCCCCCGGACCCCGGTTGATCAACAGCACGGTAGTCTCGCCATCATAAGTCAGCATGATGGAACCTCCCTCCTGCTGCAGCGCCGGATAGTCCGCCATCCTCAGGGGAAGCACCCGGTTCAGGTCAGGGGCAGGCGGGGTCTCGGCTCGCCCCGGAGACGGCACCATCCCACTCAAGGCCCCGCAAGCCGATGCCAGGCCTCCGAGGAATTTCCGACGTGAGCAGTTGAGGCAGGATTT
>JAYUWQ010000052.1:0-5770 GCA_043753485.1 bacterium | reverse complement strand
CACTCCTCGCCTTATTCAATCCATCCTGCTGCTTTCCCTCCAGCCACTCAGGCGGCGCCGCTGCCATAATGACTCGCTCTGCCTCTTATGACCATTTTCATCAGCCATAGTGACAAAGATCGCGCCATTTACCAAACTCTATGCATGGCGCTGGACGCTAAAAAAGTTTCGAGATGGGATGTTGCCGCCATGTTGCCGGGGGAGTCTCTTTCCGACCAACTCCGACAGTCAATTAATGAATGCCATTTGTGCGTGTTCGTTGCCACGCGGCGGTCACTTGAATCACAATGGTGCTTGGCTGAACTCGGCGCATTTTGGGGATCTGGAAAGACCGTCATACTATTCATGGTGGATCCCGAGCTGGATGAATCAGTTTTGCCTCCACAGTTTCGGGGCAATCTTCGGGCATCATCGCCTCAACAATTGATTGATGTCATTCAAGCGGCGGAAGCCCGCGCCACGCCCCCTGCGGGCATTACAGGAGTCTGCCGTAAAATTGCCAGTCGTAGGCAGCTTTATATCGAATGCCTCCAACTTATTAAAACGTCAGAAGTGATTCGCGATACCACTTGGGGAAGAAAAGCTCGCGACTTAACACAAAAAGAGCGAAAGGCAAGAGAATTGTACAGGGCAGCAATAGGCGAGCATATCGCCTCTGATAAGGACTACCATGAGTTGCTTACCGCTGAGGGGCGAGACGAATACCTTGCGGAAGCACGAGGAATAAAGGAAAGTTTCCCCAACTACCAATGCAAAGTTTTGGCGGTTGATCTCTCCAAACTGTCGATGCTGGATATTATGATAGGTGACAACGATCGAGTCATTTTTTCTCATGTGTCGGCGACAGACCCAAATCAAATTGTTCAATATGTTTACGCGGAATCAGAAACTCTGGCGCGCTTATTCCTGCAGTTTTATTGCGATGCATGGCGGAATGCAATAGATATAGCGTGGTTTAATCCAGTTACAAACGGTAAATTCCTAAAGGAGAATAGCAAACCGAGTCGCCAGAGCCGCCGGTGAACAGTCCGCCGAGTCCGCACCCGCCAGCAGCCATCTGTCTTCAAAAGTGTGGAATGCGGGTTCATAGACGTCATAGACCATGCCTATGACACTTGCGCTGCACCTTGTTAATAACGGAGCTAGAATGCCGCCCAGAGTGGGTAATTCTCCTGGCAAAACCCAATGTACCATAATAATTTTTATTGCGCCGTAGGAATCGAGGCTCTCCGAAAGTTAAGAAATCGAAGGGACCATTCCCACAGCTTTCCGAAGAGTTTCCAATTCCGTATGGGTGTAACGATCGTTGATTGCCTTTGAGGCGTGTCCTGTCAGCAGCTGGCGAATTTCCTGCGAAACTCCCGCGTTGGCCATTGCTGAATTGAAAGAGTGTCGGAGGGAGTGGAATGTATGGGAGGATCGGTCGCGTCCCTTTTCTCCGCCTTTGGCAGTGATCTCAGTTGAAATTTTTGCCTTCTTCATAAGGAGGCGAAATTGTCCGGACAAACCATTCCTGGAGCCGATGGTTTTGCCGGCGAAATTTGGAAAGACGAACTCGGTTTGGGCCCTTTGCTTTACCTCCTGCACAAGCCACTTGCCCACTTCGGGGTGGATGGGAATTTCAATAAACCGTTTGGTTTTTTGTTGACCAAAGCCGATGGTTTTTTGCTCCAAATCGACCGAGGACCATTTGAGATTCGAGAGATCGCCAGCCCTGCCACCGGTGTAGTATCCCGCAAGGATGAGACCCTGCCATTCCCAGTTGGCTATTTTGAGGAGTTGAGAGACATTCTCAGGGGTGAAGACTCCCTTTTTAATTGTATCGACCGTGACCATCTCAACGGCTTCCGCGGGGTTGCTTGGAATCAGCCCTTGGCGGCGGGCGACATTGAGAGGCGTGCGGAGGATCTTGATGGCCACATTCGCGGTGGCGGCAGCCCGGCCTTCAGAAAGGAGTTCATCCCGGAATTTTTGGAAATCGCCAACGGTCAAGGCTCCCAAAGACATGGTGCGTTTTGCGGCTGGCAGTGAAGTGATGAAGGAATCGATGACGCCTTCATAGCGCAGGGCGGTTCCCGGGGCGCGTGATCGTGTTTTCTCTTTGAGCCACCCCCTTAGCCACTCTTCGATTCCGGACTGCTGCAACGACTCTCCCGTAACCGCCTCGGTGAGGCGGTTGATAATGGAATGTGCCTTGGCTTGAGTCAGGGTTCCTTTCAGGGCCCAGTCACCTGCTTCTTCGACGAGTCGGAGAATGCGACGGCGCTGTTCGTCGTCTTCTGGTGTGGCACGCCGGGCCCGACGTTCCATCTCTGCGGCGGTGGCGATCGCCTCCGATTTTTGCCGCTTCCCAGTCGAGCGATACCGGCGTTTGTGATTAGAATCGAAGTAGGCCGTCCACCAAAGGGAGGAGCCTTTTTTGCGAAACACTGTGGCCATGAGCTGAAGGGTGGCAGATTTTGGAAGGCGAAGCACTTAAATTATGCGCTCCATGGCAACACTAATGGCAACATTCGAGGATGTCACGGATGTTTCTGGATGTCACTTTCCCCGATGAATCAACATTGATCGGGGTAGGAATAGGTTTCGGCGGTTCAAATCCGTCTCGGGCCACCATTTTTGGCAAGGATTCAGTGCGGTGGATGCCCTTGGCACAGGGCAGGGGGGGACGGAAATCGCTCACAGAACGCTATTCTCAAAAGAACAATTCAACGAAAGGGAACCGAATTCACTTTAAGCCTGCGGGGCCTCCGGACGGACTGCCGGACACCGGCTCTTTTTGGAGAGCTGGAAACTAACGGATGATCACTCTGCGGGGAGCCAGCTGCGCAGTTGAGAGAGGGTCGGCAGGCCGGGCAGGACCGCGATCACGCCACCGGCTCCATCAGTGACCACCGAGGACGGCAGGCCGGGTTCATGGCCCAGGAGTTTTTCGAGGTCCGCCCTGAAGATGGCGCGTTGCGCGGGGGGAATCGTGGCGAGGAGCCGGTAGGCTGGTTTTCGTTCCTCGATATAGGTTTTCAGGGTGGCCTCATCGTCGGTGTCATCAATCGGCACGGCGATCAGTTCCATCGACTCCCCGGCCATTTCCTCCGCCAGGTGTTTTTGCACGGGCAGGTGTTTCATGCAGGCGGCGCACCATGAAGCCATGCTGGTATAGACGCGGATTTTTGATCCGGGCTTGGCGCCAACGTCTTTCACTGCGGTCGGGAACGCCTTCCGCCCGGTGGGCAGGCTGGGACGGGCCGGCAGCTTGATCCGGTAGGGGCTGCGGACAAAGGCTTCTCCCCCCGGGGCCGCCGCAGGATTTTCATAGCAGGTCAGCAGGGTGCCCTCGGGCACCATTTCTGTTTCCGTCGTTTTGCCGGAAGGCCAGCGCACACTCACCCGGGTCGCACTGGCGCGGGTACCAAGACCAATCATCATGGTCGCGGTGTGCTGGGCGGCAAAACCGTCGCCGCAACGATGCTCGCGGATGATGGTCATATCGCCGAGCGCCGCGGTGACTTTCGCTCCATAGCCATCGCGGCCGGTGAATATTTTTGATGTCGAGGAGCTAGTATTTCCACCGACGAGGCGCAGGGCGATCAATCCCCCGCCAGGCAGCGAGCCCGACGCCGGGATCTCGTTGTGGTAGAGATTGAAAAGGGGCTGGTTGGCATTGACCAGGGCAACGTCCGGCAGGCCATCGCGGTCATAATCGATCACCGCGAATCCACGGCTGTCTGCAGGATTGTCCAGGCCGGAGAGCGCCGAAAGGTCCGTAAAGGCAGTGCCCTTCCGGTTGGAGAAAAAGTGATTCCGCTCGCCTCCACTGAGGGAATGCACCACCAGCTTGTCCCCGCGTTTTTCCACGCCGGCCAGCCGGGTGTCAATTTCCGGAGTCAGCTGACCGCTGCCGCTGCGCTTCCATTCAGAGGAAAAGCGAAAGCTCTGGCGGGAGAGATTTTCGTCGGTGCGCACGACCGTGCGCCAGAGATTGCTTCATAAATCCAACTCGGAGGATAGTTCCTTGGGGGCGGAAAAATAACCGCTCAGGACATAAAGATCGAGGAACCCGTCATTGTCGAAATCGGCGAACTTGCCCCCCCACGACCAACCGGCTTTGGTGACAGTCAGCGCGGGAGGTTCCAGACCCGAGACGAGTTTGAAACGGCGGTCTGCCTCCTGGTGGTAGAGCCAGTTGCCCTCGGCGGATTCCGCATAGTCCTTGCGGAGCCCCGAAAGCTTGGCCGTGATCCTCCGGCCGGCCTTGCTGTACATATTGGAGACATACATATCCTCCCGGCCATCATTGTCGTAGTCGCCCCAGGTTGCTCCCATGGCGAATCCGAAATGGGTCACCCCGGCATCATTACTGACATCGGTGAATCCGGCCGCACCGTCGTTGCGCATCAGATTGTCTGGAGCCCAGTCATTGGCCACATAAAGGTCAGCATCCCCATCGTCGTCATAGTCGCCCCAGGTCGCCTGCATGGAATTCCGCCAGATCTCCACGGAGGCGCTTTCCGGGGCGATCTCGAATTTTCCTGCCCCCCGGTTGACGAGCAGGACATTAGGGGGGCCGAGCTGATCAAGGAGTTTGGGCATGGCCCCGTCCGGGCCGTTTTGCTTTTCCTTCAGCCTGCGCCGGAATTCCTTGGCCAGTTCAGGCGGGAAAAACTCGTCAGGCCAGTCGAAGGCCGTTTGATCCGAAACCTCCGCCACTCCACCCGACGGGCTGGATCCAATCGGTGCCGCCGCCCGGTAGGTGCAGAGGTAAACATCCAGCAGGCCGTCCTTGTTGTAATCGGCGGCAGCCATGGAAACGACCGCCATGGGGAAAAACGGGGGAGCGCGGTGCTGCACAAAACGCCCTCCGGTGTTCTCCAGATAAGCCGTCTTCAATAAACTGCGGCCCAGCATCACATCCAGATCCCCATCATTGTCGAAATCAGCGAAGATCGAGCAGGTGGTGTGGCCCGGCAGGTCGAGACCCCATTTGGCGCCTTCCTCGGCGAAGGTGCCGTTGCCTTGATTTCTCAATAGCAGGTTTTTGCCGATCCGGACCGAAATGTAAATGTCATCAAATCCGTCCCCATCAATATCGGCAATGCTGACCCCGGGTTTATGATTGGCCGAAATGGGGGCAAAATAAGGATGGGGCGGGTTCTTCATCCCTTCCTGATAATACTTCACGGTGGCCTCATAATGCTCGGAACGCTGGATCCGCCGCCGCTCCACTTCCGACGGCACGGCGGATGCCAGTGATTCCACAAAGAGACGCTTGCGGCTGGTGATCCCGTTCATTTCCAGCGTTTCCCAGCTGCTGATCTGCCAGCGGGCCTCTTCTCCCACCGTTGCGTCGTCAGTCCGCTCCCACTTGAGGCGCAGTTTTCCATGATAGGACTGCCATTCGCCGGACTTCATCATCGCAAGCGCTTCAAACCCGCCTTTGGCTTCAAACCGCGTCAAATCGCCCTCGGGATGAAAGCCGTCGATGTGATAAACTTTTCCGAATTCGAACCACGAAACTTCCTTCAGCAGGGAGGCCCAGAGAGTGGCCGTGGCCCCGTTCACTTCCACCAGTTCCGGGGAAATCGGCCACCCCCGTGACGCGAGGTCCGCCGCAGCTGCAGGAGTTGCCACTGGAACCGGGCCGAGGTCCCGCAAAGAGAACCGCTCCCGGAACAGCTCCCTCCCGGCGGGCGACGGCAGTTGCAGATCAAGGAATCCTTTGGAAAGGGTGCCCAGTTTGGGAGTCAGGGCGAGGATGGTTTCCTCCGCCGTG
>JAYUWQ010000051.1:0-2333 GCA_043753485.1 bacterium | reverse complement strand
TGGGAATCCAGCGGCGCCATGCAGGAGGGGGCGGGGCGGAGGAGGGCTGGTCAGGCATGGGATTTGTCAGGCAAAACGCACCATGTCCTTCAGGAATTGCCCCCAGAGGTAGCAACACCCGCGCCAGGAATAACGGAAGGTGCCGTCCCCGGATTCCACAATCAGACCCCGGCCCAGGTTGTGCTGCACCTGGGAGTCCAGATCAGCCTCCAGCTGCTTGGCGAGACCGTCCGCGCCGGGGCTGGCGAGCTCGGTTTCGCTGATGCCCAGCAGAGCCAGGAGGGACCGGTGCTCGGCGAGGAGTTCCACAAACGAGTCTGCCGTGGGCACGCGGTGCAGGATCACATGGGGGGCCGACTGCATGGTCTGGGAAAAGGGATAGTTGGAGGTCGTGACCACCCGCCCATCCCCGGTGCGGCAGGTGATGCTGACAAAGACCACGCTGAGATTCGACTGCTGGTTCAAGTGAATCACCGCCTGGGTGAGCGAAGGGGCATGGTAGCAGACGCGGAGGAATTGCCGCATTTCCTCCCAATCTAGCCCGGTATCATCGGTCTGCTCAAATCCTTCGGATTCCAATTCTTCGGTGAGTTCGCCAAGCTGGGGGAAATCATGGCGGTTCGGCGGGTGACGGTGGCGCAGACTGCGGGACACGGGCAGCCTCATTTTCCGGACGCGCAGGACGATTTCCACCCAGGGCAGCAGAAACCATCCGCCCACCGCGGCCGCCCCTGCCGGGTGCGACCCGGCCAGCAGCCACCCTGCCACATAAGTGGCCACCAGATAAAGCAGGGCGCCCCCCTTCCGCAGCACGGGATGTTCAAAGGTACGCAAGGCATACCCGCAGGCAGCCGTTCCTGTTATAATCAGCAGTTCATTTATCATCCGTCTGCGGGCGGTAGCCGCGCTGTCCGGCGGGGTCAATCGGCGGTTTGTCCTGACCCGCGGCCGGTGGCCCCGCTTCCTCCGGAGATTTGTCAATTCCCCTCGGCCCTCCCCTTGCACCCTGCGGAATCCGCACTACCTGCCAACCACGCCCGCGCTCCGATGGATCACCTGCAGATCGACTTCTCCCCACCCACTGGCAACGATGCCGAATGGAATGACGCCTATGCCCGTCTCGCGGACTATTTCCGTGCCCACCGCATCCACAGCCGCCTGCACCGCACCTGGCTGATTCTGGAAACCCTGAAACGCGCGGCGGTCACGCATGGGAAACATCCCGAGCAATCCCCCACCGCCGTCGCCATCCACGAAGCCCGCCGGATGCACCGCGATTGGCTGCGCGGCATCATCGGCGACCTCAAGGTCCCGGAAGGCCGGCTCGACGCCAATGGCCGGCTCGCGTTCCTGCTTTGTGATGGCCCGAATGAATACCCCGACTTTTTTCTGAACAGCTCCGACGCGCCCTTGGAAATGCTGACCGCCATGCGCGCGCCCATCCAGCAGAGTGGCCCGGATCTCGCGGTTTCCAGCATGGTGCCGCGTCCCATTGACCTCGGCGCCCTGCCGGACATCGCCGAGGAAACCAGCGGCTTCTTCGGCCGCCACCCCTGGGCCCGTTATACGATCCTTGCCGTCGCCGCCGCGCTGGCGGCGTGGGGGCTCTGGACCGTCACCCGCTAGTGCTGTTATTTTTGTAGAAGGATGAATACCGATCCCGCTTCCCGCGCCAACTCCTCCGTGCCCTCCCTGCCTCCGCCGTCGAATATTCCCGGCTATACGGCCGCAGCCATCCGGAAGCGCCGCGCCACTTTTTTTGCCGTGGTTGGGATCACCCTCATGGCGGGGGTCTGGCTGCTGGCCGTCTCCCTCGGGCGGAACGGATTCAATGGCATCGACTTCATCATGCTGGGGGTCTTCACGCCACTTTTCTACCAACTGTCGGTCGGCTTCTGGACGGCCATGATCGGTCTTTACCTCCTGATGCGGGATAAAAAGGACCCCTTCGATCTTTCCCGGTCCCTGACGGAAAACGAGCAGCGTTCTGAAATCGGAGCCTCCACCGCCATCATCATGCCGGTCTACAACGAGGACGTCTCCCGCGTCTTCGAAGGCCTGCGGGTGATGTATCTCTCGCTGGAGAAAACCGGCCAGCTGGAGCAGTTCGACTTCTTCGTCCTCTCCGATTCCGACAACCCCAACAAATGGGTCGAGGAGGAACTGGCCTGGCTGGAACTCTGCCGCCAGCTGGACGGATTCGGCCGCATCTTCTACCGGAAGCGCCGCAAGCCCATCAACCGGAAGTCCGGCAACGTCTCCGACTTCTGCCGCCGCTGGGGCAAACGTTACCGTTATCTCCACGCCCTCGATGCCGACTCTGTCATGTCCGG
>JAYUWQ010000050.1:0-2341 GCA_043753485.1 bacterium | reverse complement strand
CGGTCCGGGAAAAATGGATCAGTTATGAGGATCTGCGGGGCCGTCTGGCGGAGTGGAGTGTCAGGGAGTTTGACGCCAGTCCGCTGATGGACCAGTGGAGTTTCAATGATTCGTTATGGGCCAATACCCTTGGTGGCCTCGTGGAATATGCCAATACCCTCGATGCAGCGACGCCCTGTGGTTTTGTGGGAGGGCAGGCCCCCAGTGCCTTTGGCGGATATGATTACGCCAAGCTGATGCGCAAGGTGCAGTTTATTGAATCCTACAACCTCGGATCCTCCCAGGCCATCATCCGCTCCTTCAATCCCCGGAACGCCCTGCCGGCGGTGACCAGTCTCTTCCACCGCTCCGTGGACGACACCATCTGGCAAACGTGGTACTACCTCGCCCATGGCAACCGCGGCCACATCGGTTGGGTCGAAGGCTGGTTCGATGGTCAGACGCCCAAGGCATGGCATGACCAGGTGGCGCCCACCCTGCTGGAGGCCGGAAAAAAGATAGGTCCCCTGATGAGCGGGGCGGAGTGGAAGCATGATGGGGTGGCGCTGTATTACAGCCATGCCTCCATCCAGCTCGGCTGGATCCTCGATGCGGAAGCCCACGGCAAAACATGGACCAACCGCAATGACGACGCCCGGCTCAGCAGCAGCACCCACGTGCGGCAGGCGTGGGAGAACATGCTGCGCGACTCCGGCCTGCAATACAACTATCTCAGTTACACCGATGTGATCCAGCGCGGCATTGCCCCCGGATATAAGGTCCTCATTCTGCCGGCCTGCCTTTGCCTGTCCGATGCCGAAGCCCGTCAGATCCGGGAGTTCTGCCAGCGGGGAGGGACCGTCATCGCCGACTACCTGCCAGGCTTGTGGGACCAGCATGGCAAAGGGCGCGCCACCGGGGGAGTTCTGGATGATCTGTTCGGAGTCCATCATGACCCCGGACTCAAGGCGGGCGATGTCTTCGGGAAGCGGCTCTGGGTCGAAGTGGATCAGGATGCGAACTACGGGTGGAAGACCCATCAGGAATTCCTCACCAACCAGAACACCTCCCTCAAGGATGCCAGTGGTTTCCACCGGGCGGTGCGCACCCTGCCGGTGAATACCTCAAACCGCCAGGGCCGCGGCACCGCGGTACTGATGAATCTCTCTCCTCAGTATTATAATGCCTACCGGACGGCCGGGGCCGGTCCCGCAGGGCAACGGGAAGTTTTTATGAGCCATCTGCGGACCGCCGGGGTCACCCCGATGGTGCGCCTCAAAAACACCGGTGACCGTGAACACGGTTACGAAATCACTTATTGGACCCAGCCGGGTGCGCCGGGGCAACCTTCCCGCACCCTCCTTTTTGTTGGTCTGAATCCTGAGATCAGCGGCACCGATCTTGGTGGGGGCAACTCCGTCGGACTGAAGACAGCCACGATCCCGGTCACCCTGCAGTTTGATGCCGAGGTGAAGGGATTGCGTGACGAACGGACCGGCAAGAACCATGACACGGGCCGGGAGTTTTCCTTCAGATGGAAACAGAACGAAGCCATCGTGGTTTCTGTCGAGTCGCCGTAAAATGGTGGCGGTTTCGGGCAAGCTCCGGAAGTCCGGGGTTCGGGTTCGTCCCACGGGAAAAAGAAAGGGCCGGGGAGCGTGCTCCCCGGCCCCTTCATTGCTTTGCTGCAGACAAATCTAGGGAACGACCCGGACCCTGAGGAAATATCTGGCTTCACCCGGTACCGGGACTTCCGCCAGATCCGCCGAAATGTCCGCTCCGGTGCCGGCGATGACATCCCCCAGTGGAACCCAGCCGCTTGCCAGCCTGGTGCTGGTCTCAATGCGGTAATTGCGCCCGATTTTGGACGGGAAGGACACGGAAAGCCCCGTTCCGTTGGGAGTGAGGCCGGTGACACGCAGGACGTCCCCGGGGTCTGTCGGGCTGGTGCCGGCCAGCGCTTCCGAGGCATCTGTCTGACCATCGCCATCGGTATCCACTTCAGCCACGAATGAACCGAAGGTGACATTCGACAGCGTGATGGACTCGGTGCCACCGACGGAGACGACCGTGACCACGACCTGGGCTGAGATGATGTCGTCGGGAATCACGCTGGAGAGGGCGAAGGTGTAGTTGGCGGAGTCTTCGGCATTCAAGGATGCTCCATTCAGTTCATCCTGGCCTTTGTTGGCATTGTAATCCGCGGCATCCACCCCGGTGAAACCATTAAGGACGCCATCGCCATTGCTGTCGAAGTTGGCGATCAGATTGATCCTCTGTTCACCGGCGCCACTGTTGAGGACCAATTCGGCCAGCACTGTATCTGGTGCTTCAAAGTTCGAGCCAGCACTGGTATCGGCTG
>JAYUWQ010000049.1:0-5792 GCA_043753485.1 bacterium | reverse complement strand
ACCCTGCCAGGTCCGTGTGCCGACATCCAGGAAAATCCTTCTTCCTGACAATAAAATCACAGGAGACGGCAGGAGGGGTTTTTCAACAGGCTCTTAATATCGTTCAATATACTTTTATTATGCTGTGATTTCAAAAGCTTTCTCCGTATATTCAACGGACACTTGGCAAACCAATTGCTGAACGCCTCCCCGTCGGACCGTGCCCATGTGGTTGCCGTACGCTGCATCAGCTGCATATTGCCATTAGTTAGCTCACGCCCTGAAAGCCAATCCATCATCCGGCCTTTATCAATGGGCAAACTGGCGGTCCGCGCTATCAATGAATCAACATCGGCTCCGGGTATGTGATTACTCCGCTGGCTCAGCCATTCGAGGGATTTTACAGGCTCCAGCCGAGCGCAGACATCCCAGGCGTCCAACAGGTTCCGTTTTTGGAATTCCGAATCGAGGATCGCCGCCGTGGCGGACGATTTCCGCTCTCTTCGGATGCGGAGTTCTGTCAGCGCTTTACTGACGGCCAGCCCCTGCCAGTTGGGAATCACATCAACCGCATCGCTCAGAATGTTCTCCAATCCCGGATTCCGGCATTTCTCCAAGCTTGTCAAAGCCGCCGCGAGAAGATTCGAGTCATTGATTTTGCTCAGATGCCGTGTGAAACCTGCAGGATCCCTCTCCATCAGCGAATGGAAGGCCAGAGCCGCCTGTTCAGCCGCCTCTTGCGCTCCAAGCGTCGGGCAGATCCGGATGAGAACCTGATCCGGATCTGTCACGCACAATTCCTCGATTGCCGGCCTTGTGACCGGCACAGTCTCCCCTTTCCCGGGACCGGCTGCGTGGTTTGAATTTCCTTCGTGATTTGAGGATCCCGGATGGAGCAGGCTGCCCGCCGCGACACCGAGCACCACGCCGCAGCACACTGCCAGGACCGGCCAAACCTGATCAATCAATTTGTATTGGTTCATTGACTCACTCCGTTAATGGTTTGCAGCGCCTCATTTCTTTGGTCTTGAGTCAGGGTGCCCGCGGTTTCGATCACATTTTTTAGACTGTTCAAAATAGTTATATCTTTGGTGTGGCGCAGGATTTCCTCAATCGCATGCCATTGCTGCTGAGGCGCGGTTATCAAAGCCACCGCCTGGGCAGATTCATTCGTAAGCCCCTCATTTGCCAGCGAACCATCAATCACACCGAGCGCGGCGGCGTTGCGCAGGGGCCCCCCGTCCAGCCGCGACAGCCAGGAAAGCGCCTGCGTCGGATCGGTCATGGCCAGTGAGCGGCTCAAGGCTTTTGTCAGTTCGGTGTCCTGGCTTTGCTGAATGATTCCGTCCGCCAAGCCGAGGTAATCGTCCGTGCTCTCCGAGAGCATCAGCAGACGCTCGGTCATCATCTCAGCCATCCCGCGGCGCTCATCGGCCGAGACATCCGGCGGTAGGGCCAGCAAAAGCTGGGTGGCCGTGTCCGCTGTCAGCGACGGAGCGTCCCCTGCGGCGTACACCACTTTGGACAGCACCTCCGAAGGCAGCTTCTGTCCTGAATTGAGTAACCATGCGGCCACCGCCGGGTCCTGGCCGCTGATATCCGTGACTGACCTGTGCAGGACCGCCGTTTGCTCCCCGGTTTCCGTTCCGCCGCTCCTCAGCGCCTCGACAAGGTCTTCGGCGATGCCGGGGCCTGTATTCGCTATTTGAATAAAGCGCTTCAAATCGGGATCCACCTCGGGGATTGATGTGAGGCCGTCCGGAAGCGCTGAACGTAAAATTTCCATGGCCTCCTGGGCTGTGGTTCGGCTCCAGTCAATCAAAGGCCCGTTCAATACCTGAAGGGCCATGCCCTCGCTGGCGAAGCGCATGTTCGGGAGCGCCCGCTGCCAAGGTATCCGGTCGCTGTCCGGCCGCCATAGCTCCATGGCTTTGACTGGATCGGCCTGAACCGCCTCAAACCATAAATGGTTCCGAAGCGCGGCATCCTCCGTTTTTAAAACTCCGGACGACAATAACAGCAGCGGCGCGGCCCCCTCCACCCGCAAGGCTTCCTTGACGGCGCTTCCCCCCCGCCAATCCCGCAGATTTTGCCAAAGCGTCCCCACATCGGCGGAGGGATCCATGAGCTTCCGTTTGAACGCCGCAGCCATCATCGCCCTGCCAAGCCCCGAGTCCGGCAGGGACTCCAAATCCGGAATCCGGCCGATAAGCCCGCCGTCCGGTCAATGATGTCAGGGGTGCTTTGGAGGATAGAATCCAACTCGCCGGCCTGACCGTCAGTCAATGACCTGAGCAGCTCCTGCCCGTTCACGGCCGCCAGATTCCCAAATGTCTCGGCCAGCGCGAACGCGCGCGCGCTGCGCATCGCGTTCTCCGGCAGTCCGAGCTTCCGCAGCTCCTCATCAATAGTGGCCGGCGACAGCGTCGGCTGCCGCAGCGCGATGCTGAATCCTATCAGGGGTATGACCGTGTCATTCCCGATTTTTCCCCCGCGTACCCCCGACGCCATCAAGGCCTCCGGCTCGAGTGCTCGGCTGATGCCAAGGAGCGCTGACCTGAGGCCACCGATGGACCGGTAGGCATCGTCATCGCCTATGTGTTTTTTTAACCGTGCAAGACCGCTCAAGGCACCGTCGGAGTCATGGTCAGCCCATTTCTCAAACAGTTTTTTTAGGATGGACTGGATATGGGGCATATTCACCCCCTCCCTAATCAGGATGTCCAAGCTGGAGGAATAGTCGCAATCGCCGTTCAGGCCCGCCAGAAATTCCTGTCTTTGCGGGGAGCTGAAAAAATCCGGCTGGCCGGGGAGGGAGGCGCGGCTCCGAAATGCCTGTGATGAGGAAGCATGCCCTGAAAGGGCATGCTTCCTTGATTTTTTTCCAAGGATGGCCGGTTCAGACCTTGCCTGGACCAGCCAAAAAAATCCACCGCCGAGAACAAGCCCCAGGCAAAAAAATGGGATCAGCCTGAATGAGAACCGTTTCATGGCCTGGGGTTTATGTGCAGGAAAATGTTGAATCCGCAAGATGTCAGCAATAAACCTCATCCGTCGAGGATGGATGGGCATTTTGATTGGGATTGGTTTTGCAATGCACAATGCTATGGCTCACTTTGCCGCATTTGGCGGAGCATTGATAACTGCCGGCCCATATCCCGGATGTCGTCGCGCTGCAGTTCGCGGATATGGTGACCCGGTCGCCGAATGGGTGATCCGCGCAGGAGTTATAACCGGAGGGCAAGGGAGCCGGCGGGTATGCGGCCGAGACCGAGCCGACGCCCAGACCGAACATCAAGGACGTGCCAGCGAGGCGTTTAATGAAAGATCGACGGGTATCCATTTGTGTTTTGTGTAGGCAGACGCTATGGACACCGCGCGACGGATGCGGGTGAAGTCAGCCGCAGCCAGAATTAAATACAGTTTAATTTCTTTAGGCAAGAATATAATTCACAAGCATCCCATAGACTATGTTATAGCCCCTGATCTCCCCGGTGGGAAGGGGTGAATGGGATGGGGGCCGAGTTGGGAATTCCCAAGTTTCTCCCGTGGTGTGAGGGCGGTGCTGTCCCATTGGATTATGTCAGGAATGGCTGGAATCCGGGAAGCCACGACTGTTGCGCGGCCCCCAGCAGCTTGAACGAGCCGCCTGCTGTCCCATAAATTCGGAGCAGTCCGAGGGCATCCAGCCGCTCCCATAACGCGGCCCGCACCACCGCGAAGAGCCGCGTGAAGCTGTGGGCCCACTGGCTCAGGTGGGCGGCAAAGCGCAGCAGCACATAGACTAGCAGGGCGGTCCAGACCTGCCAGCGGATGGCGTTGGCGCTATAGCCCAGAAACCCGCTCAAGCGCAGCGTCTGCTTTACCTGTTTGAAGAACACCTCGATCTCCCAGCGGGCCTTGTAGAGATCGCACACGCTGCCTGCAGCCCACTCCGTGTGGTTGTGATGAAGACCATGACGCGCTCCTTGCCGTCCACCTCCACCCATGCCTCCACCCGCCGCAGGGTCCAGCCTTGGAGCTTTTTGGTCCAGCCCTTCGGCCCTTTGAGCCGGACGATTTCGTCCCGGCGGATGCGGCCGCTGGCGGGCACCGGCAGACGGCGCACCACGGTGTATTGAAAATTGTCCTTGGCCCGCGTGACCCAGGAGACGCCCCGAGCATCCAGCTCGTGCAGGTGGTCAAAATCGACACCAACTGACAGACGCACGTATCAATCTTGGCATGGCCCTGCTTGCCTCGGGACAAAATACCGAAGCGGAGCAGGCGCTGAGGGAAGCAGTGGAGCGCGACAAACTTCAGGACAGTGCTTTTAACAACCTCGCCGTGGCATTGCTGCGCCGCCAGGCTTGGGCCGAAGCGGAGACTGCCGCTGGGCAGGCTCTCCGCCTCAATCCTTCCCACATGCTGGCGCGGACCAATTTGGCCTTGGCGTTGTCTGGTCAAGGTCGCCATGAAGCTGCATCCGCAGCGGCCATGCAGACGGTGTCGGCACGCCCGGATTACCCTCAGGCATGGCGCGTCCTGGCCGAAATCCGCTTCAAAGCCGGACAAGGGGACGGAGGTATCGAAGCCCTGAAGCGAGCGTGCCAACTGGACCCGACCCAGCAAGAGTGGCAGACGCTCCTCAACGCCAAGCAACAACCCGCTTCTCGAACCATTGATCAATCCACCAAGTGATGTAGGAGCGATCGGCAGGTTGGGTGGCAGATAGGGCTGAGGCCCATTTCCATGGGAATGGACCTCAGGAAGGGCACGACGGCGGCGGCAGGAAAACATGATTCCATGCGCCACCCTGTCTCCCGCCAGAGCAACGGGATCCAAGCAAAGTTAGCGTGAGGCCCGCGCAGGGAGGAAAGGTTCCTTTGGGGTCAAATGGGTAGGATTATTGGGCAGGGGTGAGCAAGGCCACCGCCCAGGGAACCGGCATTAAGCGGTGTCTTCGCAAATCACTGGTGGAGCAAAACATCCAGCAGCGCGGCGAAAGTGATGAAGGCGGCGAAGGAGGAGGCAGTTTTGTCAGATCTTAGAGCGATGCGTTTGTGGGCTTTGAGGCGCTGGAAGATGTTTTCGACATGATGCCTCTGCCGGTAAATATCCGTGTCGAAAGGCTCGGGCTGATCCTCCAGTTTGGTGAAACCCCGGCGTGGAATGGTGCTGCCGGTGGCTCCCTGCTCAAGGAGGGCCTGGCGGAAGGATAGACTGTCGAAGCCCTTGTCCCCCACAAAATGGATGCCCCGGAAAGCCTCCATCATCCGCCGCGCCGCCGTCTGGTCATGGAGATTGCCGGAGGTCAGGACGAAGGCGCAGAGGTTGCCCGCTTCGTCCACCGCTGCCAGCAGCTTGGTGGTCAGGCCGCCGCGGGACAGGCCGATGGCCTCCTGCTCCCGGAGCTTTTTGGTTCCCTGGAGACCGTGCTGGTGGAGCTTGAGATAACTGCCGTCCACATGCCGCAAGGTGCCCTTGGCCTGCTTTCCCAGCCAAGCCAGCACGGCATCCCAGACTCCGCACCGGCACCACCGGCGGAACTGGGAATAGACCGTGCTCCATGGTCCGAAGCGCGGGGGGAGGTCGCGCCACGGGCCACCGGTGCGCAGGATATGGAAGAAACCCTCCAGATGGAGCACCACCACATGAGGCCGTCGTCCGCGTCGTCCCGTCCAATTTTTCAGCAACAAAGCATGAATGAAGAAGCCCTGTCACGCAGGGCCACTTCCAGACTACGGGTCAATCTGTTGAACATAGTATCCAAGAGACGCCGGCCATCCCGGAAAACTGTCAGGAAATCGCCTGATTTGCGAAGACACCGCTTA
>JAYUWQ010000048.1:0-5792 GCA_043753485.1 bacterium | reverse complement strand
AAGAAATACTCTGACAATCCCTTCATCAGCCGCGCGGAGTTCGGCAAACACACCGACCGGAAAAATGGTTATCCCGTGCCCTACCGCTGCCTCTATTCAAAGGACGTGGACAATCTCTTCATGGCCGGCCGCAACATTTCGGTGGATCGTTATGCCCTCGGCAGCACCCGGGTGATGAAAACCTGCGGGATGTTCGGGGAAGTGGTGGGCAAGGCCGCCTACCTCGCACTCCGCCACCATACCACTCCGCGTGGGGTTCATGACCAATACCTCGATTTCCTCAAGGAGCTGATGACCCAGCCCGGGGCGGCCCGCCGGGCGGACTTCGATGCGCCGCTGATCGCTCCCCCGGCGCCGCCGGCGCCCCCGGAAAAACTCGACCTGACCACCCTCCCCGGCCTGGTGCTGGATGATGCGCAGGCGGTGGTCACGGGCACCTGGGAAAGTTCGACCAATCTCAAGCCCTACGCCGGGAATGGTTACCGCATCACCAATGACCCGCAGGCCAGTGCCGTTTTCACCTTTGAGATCCAAACCGCCGGCCGCTACGAGGTGCGCGCCTTCTGGCAGCCCTATGAAAACCGCGCCAAGGCCGCGCCGGTGGTGGTGGAAACGGCGGAGGGACCCCGGGAAATGAAGGTGGACCAAACCCTGGCCTCCCGCTTCCCGGATGGTTCACACCTCCTCGGGGTCTTCGAATTGAAGCCCGGCAAACCGGTCACTGTGACCTTCCGTTCCACTCCCGGTCCGGCCAAGATCCATATTGATGCGGTGCAGCTCAAGCCTGCGCCCGGAACCGGCCCCTCAAAAAGTCCCGCCCCATAACCGCCCCAGCAAGGCGGCCAGCACCGGATCGTGGTCGTCCAGTTCCGCCCGGGTGAAAGGAAAATAATCGTTGCGGGAAAAGAAGGCCTCGGTGCCTTCCGCGAAGTATTCCTTGGCGTCGGCCATCGCATAGGCCTTTTCCACGGTTCCAGGCCGGCCGTTGCCATGGTGGCGGGCCACACGGTCATAGGTTCCGGCGGCTTTGGCTGACGCGAAGGCGGCGAGGATCTCCGGTTGGGTGAACGTCAGGACACGGTCGTGGAAGGCGTGCGCCAGTTCGTGCAGGGCGAAGTTGGGCATCCGCTCCATCTCCTGGACAAAGCGGCTGATGTTGCTGAATTCAACTCCCTTGGTCATCGCGGGATCACGGCCATTCCCGCGCAGCCAGCCCGCATCCGGATGATATTCCGCCCCGCCGTGGCTTCCAGGATACTGCGGGGAAAACCACAGGGGAATCTCGCGCAGTTTCGCCACCGCCGGCGCCGGTACCACGCGCACAATCTCGGCCAGCTGCGCCTGAAGCAGCCTCAGCGCCGCCGCCGTGGCCTCCCGTTCCTTTTCCCACAGCGCCGGATGAATGGTCACCTTCCATCCCTCCACGATGACCTGTGCTTCCATCTTGAACGGTCCGGCAGGGATAACGCCCTTCCCCGGCGCCACCGGGGCCGGGGGAGCGGGCGCTGTTTCCCCGGAAGCCCGGGCCGGCAGTGTCAGGCCCGCCAGCAGCAGTCCGGAGGTGAGGGTGAGGAATCGGTTTTTCATGGGAAGTCAGTCAGGGGCAGGCCACGCTGCCGGTTCATAACCATCAACCTCCCGCTACGATGCGGATGATTTCCACGCGGTCTCCCGCGGCGAGAGGAGTGTCAGGAAACTCACGCGGGAACAGGGCCGTGGTGTTGTGCTCGACCAGCACGGGAATGTCCGCCAGGCCCAGGCTTTGCAGCAGGGTCAGCACCGTGCTGCCAGCCGGCAGGGCATGCGGTGCGCCGTTGAGCGTGATTACAGGATTTTCCTCCATGGCGGGCTGGCTCAGTCGAAGACCACGGTCTTGTTGTTGTAGGCCAGCACCTTGCGCTGCACATGCCAGCGCACCGCACGGGAAAGGACCACCTTTTCCAGGTCGCGGCCCTGACGGACGAGGTCCTGCACGGTCTGCTTGTGGGTGACCCGGATCACATCCTGCTCGATGATTGGTCCCTCATCCAGCTCGGCGGTGACGTAGTGGCTGGTGGCACCGATAATCTTGACGCCACGGTGGTGGGCGCTGTGATAGGGTCTGGCTCCCGGAAAGGCGGGGAGAAAGCTGTGGTGGATATTGATGACCCGGTTGGGCCACGCCGCGCAGATGTCATTGGAGAGGATCTGCATGTAGCGGGCGAGGACCACGGTCTCGATTTTATGTTCCTCCAGCAGGGCGAGCTGCCGGGCCTCCGCCTGCGGTTTGTTCTCCGGCGTCACGGGAATGAGATGGAAGGGAATGCCGAAACGTTCCGCCGCGGGGCGCAGCGTGTCATGGTTGGCGATGATCAGCGGAATTTCGGCATCAAGTTCACCGGCCTCATGGCGACTGAGGAGGTCGTAAAGGCAGTGGGCGTCCTTGCTCACAAAGAGCGCGAGGCGGTGGCGCTCGTCGGAGAAGTGCAGGCTCCACGTCATGCCGCGGGGCTCTGCCAGCGCCCGGATGAAGACAGGCAGGTTTTCCCGGGAGATCACAAAATTCTCGAGATCCCATTCCGCGCGCATGAAAAAAGTGCCTTCCTGACTGTCTACGTGTTGATCGAAGTGCACCACATTGCCCCCGTTTTCCGCGATAAATGAGGCCACGGCGCGGACGAGGCCGGGTTGGTCCGGACAGTGAATGAGCAGGATGGCGGTGGGCATGGGGCAGGTAGGGTAAAGGACGAAAATGGAAGGCTGGAAAAGGGAGTTCGAGCAATTGGGTTTCCCGTAAGGGGCGTGGGAGGATTTTCCAAGGAAAGGTTTGGAGGAGAAACGACGACGGGACAGGCAAGGAGCTGTTTTCGCTTTGATTTTTTAATTATAGTGGTATTTATAGTAATTCACCTATGAAAGCACTTGTCGCCGAATTATTAACTAAAGTTTCCAGTTCTCCCCCGATGCAGAAGCTGCTGGATGGATCCTTGGTGAAAGCGGCTGATTTTTACCGGAGAAACCGGATGCCGGCCATGGAGGGAGAAGTGGCCGCCCGGTATGAAGCGATGTTCCATGAATTGGTCCGGGAATTGACCGTCCGTTCGGGTCCCTTCCAAGGGATGAAATATCCGGGAGCCGAAGCAGCCGGCAGTGCCCTGATTCCGAAATTGCTCGGCAGCTACGAGCGCGAACTTCACCCCATCATCGGACGGCTCATCGCCAAGGGTTACGATGACGTGATCGATGTCGGCTGTGCGGAAGGATATTACGCGATCGGGATGGCTATGAGGTTGCCGGGAGCCCGGGTCCATGCCTACGACAACAGCGAAACCGCGCGGGACCTGTGTTCCGCCATGGCGAAACTCAACGGGGTGGCTGACCGGGTATCCGTCCAGACCACCTGCACCCCGGAAACCCTGATTACTTTCCCCCAACGGGGCCGGACTCTGGTGATCGTGGACTGCGAGGCCTATGAAAAAGTGCTCTTCACCCCAGCCGTGAGGGATGCCCTTAAAGGCTGTGATCTGCTGATCGAGATGCACGATTTTCTCGACATCACCATCTCCACGGAATTGGAGGCGCTCTTCCGCAGCACCCATGGGCTGACCAACGTCCTGAGCGTCGACGACATCCAGAAGGCGAAACACTATCCGTATCCGGAACTCACCGGTCTGCCCATCCCGGTCCGCTTTCATCTCCTGCGCGAAGGCCGCCCCATGATCATGGAATGGCTTCTCGCCGAAGCCCGCTGAGCAGGGTTCTCGAGGAATGGCCGGGCCATCTCAATTCCTGGACGACCTGCCGGGGTTTGGAGGCATCCAATCGGGGGACTTGGGATCGGGGACCACCAGCGGGGCCTTGTCACCGCTGCGTTCCATTTCAGCGGCGAGCTGCCGGGTCATCTGGACCACCTTGGAGGCATGTTCCGGCCGGCTGGCCAGATTGGTGGTTTCGAAGGGGTCCGATGGCAGGTCGAACAACTGCGTTTTGTCCACCTGGGGATAGCGGATCAGCTTCCATCGTCCGTCGGTGAAGGCCCGCTGCACGTCTTTGTAAGCGAACATCAAATGATAGCGGGCAGGCTTTTTGGAATCAGTCAGGGTGGTGCTGAAATCAAAGCCGTCGCCTTGGTTCGGGGTGGTGACGTGGCAGATTTTCCCCAGGGTGGGGAACACATCAAAAAGGTAGCACAGGGCGTCGGTCCGCTGGCCTTCGGGAATACCGGGACCCGCGATGATCAGAGGCACCCGCAGGGAATGCTCGTAGACGTTCTGTTTTCCGATCAATCCATGACTACCCCGCGCCACGCCGCTGTCGGAGGTGAAGATCACGATCGTGTTCTCCGCATACGGTGAGGCCTCCAGCGCCTCAAGGACCCGGCCGATCTGCGCATCCAGATAGGAAATGTAACGGTAGTATTCCGCAATCATGGCCTTCACCTGCTCCGGCTGGCGCGGCCACGGGAGCAGTTGCTCGTCCCGGATGGTCATCTCCCCGTTGTCCCAAGGGTGCTGAGGCAGGAAGTCCGGAGGGAGCGGGATGTTTTTGGCTTCGTATTTGACCGGAAAATCATCAGGCACCACGTGGGGATCGTGCGGGGCATCAAACGGCACATAAGCCAGAAAGGGACCCTTCCCCGGCTCCTTGAGAAACCGGATCGCCTCATCGGCAAAGACCTCGCAGGCATGTTTGGAGGCAGGAATGGCCGGACCCACCTTGCCGTCCACCAGATGCCGCAGTTTTGCCTGCATCGGATTGGTCATGCCGCCGGTGAACATGGAGCGGGCCGTCTGGAAACTCCGTTCCAGGGAGGAATCCCCATTGTGCCACTTGCCGCTGACAAAGGTCGAGTAACCGGCGCGGCCGAAGGCCTCAGGCCAGGTGGAGTCACGCAGCAGCTTCTCGTCAATGTGGAACAGATTCCGTCCGGAGAGCAGCATCGCCCGCGAAGGCACGCAGGTCGCCCCGTTCTGCCCGCCCTGCATGTAGGCCCGGTTGAAGGACAGGCCACGGTGCACCAGCCGGTCGAGATGAGGAGTCCGGATCACCGGATTGCCGAGCGCCGCGATGGTATCGGCGCGCTGATCGTCTGCGAAGAGCAGCAGGATGTTGGGCGGTGCGGAAACGGCCCGCGCTGGCAGGAAACCCAACAGAAGAAAAATCAGCAGAAGGCTACAGCGGCGGGAAAGCATGGCGTAGGAGGTGGGGTGGTTTTGTGGCAAAGGAATAAACTCCGGGCGGTTCACCGTGACCGGCTTCGCTGATTCCTTACAACCTCAGCGGAAGCAGGAACAGATGAATCGGCCATTCCGTCGCCGAACCTATTCAGGGGCTGCGCTGCCGTATCTATATCCGCCCAGGTATCAGTTCCCGCAGCAAGTTTCCACTTACAACTGCTTCAGCAGGGTGATCGCCTCCTCCAGGCGGTGCAGGGGGGCCGCTTTTTCCCGCAGCCGGGGGAACTTGCCGCCGATCAGGATGAATTCGCCGTTTTTGGACAGCATGAGTTTGTGGTCCTTGATCTCGACGGTGCTGATGCCTTTGTTATGGGCAAGGAGTTTGAGTTCGGTGCAGCGCTGCAGGTTTTCCACAGAGTGCGGCGGGCGGCCGTAGCGGTCGCGCCATTGCCGGGTGAGATCGGCCAGCTCCTTGAGGGAGGCAACCTCGGCGATCTGCCGGTAGGCAGGGATGCGCTGGGTGGGTTCGGTGATGTAGGTGGCGGGAATGAAGGCGGGAAGTTTTGTATCATTGGCCTCCAGCCAGGCGGCTTCGTTGAAGGCCACGAAGTCAATCGCCATCACGGTTTCCACCCG
>JAYUWQ010000047.1:0-5804 GCA_043753485.1 bacterium | reverse complement strand
CCGCCACCGCCCCTCCGGGCACCCTGCCGCCGGTCTCCGCCACCATCGAGGCCGCGCAGTACTTCGGAACCATGGCCATTCCGGTTCTGGTGGGCGATTCCACCCTGCCGGTGCTGCATTGGTTTTACACCGGAACGGACAATACCGTGAACAACACCGGCACCCGCTGTTCCTTCTTCTGGCAGCCGCTCCCGATCGATAGCCCTCCGGCGGGCTACACCCCTCCCCGGCCTGAATTTTATGACAACGTGCTGGTGAATCTCCATGGCCAATCCTCGGCCGGCTTCCCCAAGAAAAGTCACGACCTGAGCTTCGGCAAAGATAACCGTTTTCTCTGGAAGGATGGCACGCCCGCCACCTCCGGGGTCAATCTGCTCAGCAACTACGCTGACAAGACCAAGGTCAGGAACCCCGCCGCCTGGTGGATCTGGGAGAAATCCGGGCACCTCGCTTCCCACTACGATACCCTCGTCCGGGTCCAGCAGAACAAGGTCTTCAAAGGTCTCTACGATGTGGTGGAAAACGCCAACGCCTCCTGGCTGCAGCGTCAGGGGCTTGATGAAGCCGGGGCGCTCTACAAGATGTACAACAGCCTAGACTCCGCCTCCAGCCCCGGCGCGGAGAAGAAGAATCCTGACGATACCAACATCGCGGATCTCACCGCCCTCATCAATGGCATCGCGCCGTCCCTCACCCGCACCGTCCGCCTGCGGTATTTGTATGACAATGTCAACGTGCCGGCCCTGATCAATTTCCTCGCCACCCATTCCCTCATCCTGAACCGCGATTTCGGCCACAAGAACTACTACATCTACCGGGACACCAACGGCACCAAGGAATGGAGCCTGCTCCCATGGGATCAGGACCTCTCCCTGGGCCACACCTGGACCGGGGCCCAGAATTATTTCGATGACGATATCCACAGCCAGGCAGCCCTCCAGATCGGCGTCACCTCGAACCGCCTGATCGAGCTCGTCTACAGCACGCCGGAGCTGAATCACATGTTCGTCCGCCGCCTGCGCACCCTCGCGGATCAGTTCTACGTGTCCTCCACCGAGACCAATGGGCCCATCACCCAGTTCATCAATAACCTCATCCAGAAGATCGACCCCAATCCGGACAACTATGCCGCTGGCACCGACGATGCCGACCTCGAGGCCCGCGCGTGGGGATTCTGGCTGGATGGCGGCGGCGGGGCCAAGATCAACTCCACCGACGCCCGCATGCCGGCCCACACTGTCCGCGCCCAGGCTCTGCGCCTCACCACCGCCAATCCGAGCCCTCCCGGCGGCGGGGCGGCCTACGATGACGGCACCACTACCCTGCTGCCCTTCGTGCCCGGGCGCCGTGACTTCTTTTTCAAGGCGGTGCCTCCCACCAGCCCGGGCCTGAGCGGGGTCACCCTCGCCAACCAGACCTTCCCGTCCAGCCAGCCCCTCGTGCCCAATCTCATCATCGAGCAGGTCACGCCCGCCCCGGCCACCGGTCTCCACCAGGATCACGAACACTTTGTCCTGCGGAATCCCAACAACTATGCCGTCGATATCTCCGGCTGGACGATCGGCGGGGACATTGCCATGACCTTCCAAGGCGGCACCGTCATCCCGGCCCAGGGCGCCACCACCACCCAGGCCACCAACAGCTCTTACATCAATCAGTTGATCGTCGCCAACAAACCCGCCGGCATCCGCACCCGCGCCACTGCCCCCATGGCCAATCAATACCGCCTCGTCACCGGCCCCTACGATCACCAGCTCTCCGCCCGCGGCGGCATCATCACCCTGAACCGGCCGAACAATCCCCTCGACACGACCGCCGGTTATACCCAGGTGCTGTCCGCGCCCTACACCGGCACCCCTACCGCCCATCAGGATTACCTGCGCATCACCGAACTGAACTTCCGCCCCGCGCCTCCTACCGCCACAGAGCTGGCTACCCTCGCCGGTCTGGTGGCAGGCGACTTCGAGTTCATCGAGCTCATCAATGCCGGCCCTGCCGCGCTGGACCTCGGCGGTGCCTGGTTTGAGGAAGGCGTGGAATTCACCTTCCCTACCCCCTTTGTCCTGAATCCCAATCAGCGCTGTGTCGTCGTCGCCAGTCAGGCCGCCTACGAGATCCGTTATGGCACTACCCACCTCATCGCCGGGGAGTTCCAGGGCTCCCTGAATAACGGCGGTGAAGAACTGCGCCTCCTCGACCCCATCGGCGAGCAGGTGCTGGAGTTCAGCTATGACGACGACTGGTATCCCATCCCCGCCGGCCAGTATCGCAGCCTCGTCATCACCGCGCCCCTCCCGTCCTACGCGGACTACGCCCTCCACTACAGCTGGCAACTCAGCAGTCAGGCGAATGGCAGCCCCGGCGCCGCCGATGCCGCGCCATCCGTGGTCTATGAAGGCTGGCGTTATGCCTTCTTCAGCGATGCCCAGCTGCCCACCGCCCTCCAGCCCAATACCGTGGCCTCGCCCCAGGCTGATGCGGATGGGGACGGCTGGCGGAATATCGAGGAATATGCCTTCGGCAGCATCCCCACCTCCACCGCCTCCAGCGTGCAGGTCACCCCCGGCACCACCACCGTGGGGGCCGATACCTTCCTCACCCTCACCTTCCTCCGGGTCACCGGCAGCATCGACCTCACCTATGCCGTCGAATGCAGCAGCGACCTCGCGGCCGGCAACTGGCAACCCATCGCCGTGCCGGTGGGCGATCCCGTCCCCCTCGCAGGTGGCCTTGAGCGCGTCACCTACCGGGACACCACGCCCCTAGGCGGCCAGACCCGCCGCTTCATCCGCGCCACCGCCCGGAAGTAAACCTGGCCGTGGCCTGGCAAGGCGCGGAGCCGGGCCGGGCCGGGCCCGCCGGATCCCTGCCAATAAATTGGATTGGAGATTGACTATCACCCGGGAAATCCCTATCCAGAACCCCATGAACCAAAATTCACCCTTCCGGTTGCGCCCGTTCCTTACTTCTTCCTGCCGGGCTGCCATGTGGGGGGCGGCCCTAGCGTTCCTCCCGTGGCTCTCCACCGCCACCGCGGCTGATCCCACGGTGGATATTGAAAAAGCGGTCAATGCCCAGCGGGGCATTCATACCCTGCTGTTTGCCTTGGCTTCCGACGAGGATAATCTCTTCCCGGATCTGCCCGGCGATGCCAATGCCAATTTCCGGAAGCTCTTCCAAAGAGGCCTCGTGGACACCGAAGGCACCTTCGCGGTGCCTCACGATGGATGGTGTCTGAAAGGCAAGCCGGACGGCAACATTGGAAACAGCCCGGACTATACCCAGGCCTTGGAACCCGGCGAGCTGTCCGTCGCCTACGTGGCGGGCCATCAGATAGGTTCCGACGCCCGCCTGCCCCTCCTGATCTCCGGTGCCGGACCGGCTACCTCCTGGATCACCGGGGTCGCCAAGACGCCTCCCGCCGTGGTCTTCACCGGCAAGGTGGCCGTGACTTTTGTGGGAGGCGCCGCCGAAATCCTGACCCCCGATCCCGATGGCAAGATCCGGAAGCCGAAAGACGGCAAACCGGTGGACATCTTCAGCAAGGAATACGGCACCAACCCGGAAAAGATCCGCCTGCCCGCGCCCCTCCCCAAGCCCAAGGAAGGCTAACGCCCACCCCCCAGCCTTGGCCAACGGGTGACGAGTGTCCCCACTCGTCCCCCAAAGCTCCGGTTTATTCCAAGGCCAGCACTGAAAAATGAAAACGTTCTCTTCTTTGGCCACTCAGCTCGGCTCAGCTTTGGTGGGAGCAGGAGCGGCCTGGTGTTTGCTGCTGCCCTCTGTTCCTGACGTTTCCGGGCCTGACCCGGAAAAACCGGTCAGTAGCGCCGCCGCCACCCCTCCGGCCATCCCTCCGGTCACCCCACCCGCCAGTCCTTCGGTGGCGTCGGTCCAGCGTGCCTTGGCGACTCCTCTCCCCGTGAACCGCCGGTCCGCGTTTCAGGGAATTCTGGATGGCATCCGTTCCTACGAGGACGCCAAACGCGTTTATGACGTGATATTGGAGGAGGAGCGGAATGGCCGTCTCCATCCCGACTTCAAAGTCGCCCTCCTGGAACGCGCCGGAGCGGTTTGCGGCCAGCAATTTGCGGATCTCCTGGTCCCGGCCGACCGGAGTGCCATTCCAGATATTGCCCTGGGTCCGGTCATGCGCGGGTGGGCCTCGGTGGATCCCGTCAAAGCCGTGGAATGGGTGAACCAGGCCGAGGGGAGCTTCAAGTTGGTCCTCGGCACAGCTTTGATCGAAGGCGCCGCGGTCACCAATCCGGAGTATGCCAGAAATACTTTCGCGGCCCTGCCGCCGCCCGCTCAAGCCGCCGCCATTACGGCGGCCATTGATCTGGAGGCGAGGGCCGGAGGCTTGGAAGGGATCAAGCAGTGGTATGCCGGGTACATCGCCGCAGTGGCGGATCGGAATTACCGGCCCAACGTCGAGGAGTCCATGAGCGGCGAAGCCTTTGAAAAGGTCGCCGCCCGGGTTGTGAAAGGCGACCGGACCGCCGCCATCGCCTGGTTGGAGCAATCCTGGGACCATGCCGCCGCCATCGCCTCACTCCAGCAGCGCGCCCCGGAATACACCAAAACCCTCGTAAAAGACTGGGTAGGAAGTGATCCGGACAGCCTGGGACAATGGCTCAACACCAACAAGGATTCCTTTGCCTACGACCGCATCACGGAGCAATTCGCCGCCAACATCGCCGCCATGGATCCGGAATCGGCAGAGGCCTGGGTGCAAACCATTCAAAATCCTGCCATTCAAAGCGCGGCCCGCAAAGACGTCGAGTTCCGGAAAGCCTTCAGCAAGCTGGGTGAAAAGCGGACCATGCCAGTGCCAAAATTCTAGCGACCAGGAAGGGGGGCCATTCCGATCATTTACGCTTTTCTTCGTAATTTGCGTGGTAAATTGAACTATGCGATTTAAGTGGCAAATGGCTTTTTTTTTGTTTTCTTCGTAATTTAAATGGCAAATGGCGTTCAGTGGTGGCGGAGTTCCGGCGCAGCGGCCTTTCGGGATATCGTTTTGCGCGGCTGGCGGGGATGAAGTATCCGACGTTTGACGACGCGCTCCCCGAGCAGGCCCCAACAGCGCCGCACGATGGTGTGCAGACCGAAGCGGCTTTCGTCAATTACCCAAAAGCGCACGGGTTTTCCGGCGGGAAGATCAAGGGAAGCAAGGCGCTCCGCACTACAGCACCGCAGATCGTCCCTCCGGAGCCTCCAGTGCGAGGAGCTAGCCAGTATTTATTGTGATCCAAACTGTCTCCATTGAGTCGCTGCAGCATGTTCCCCCACGGCGTCAAGCTGAGTCACAAGGCTGTTTATAGCCGTCTGCTTTAGTTCGCTGTCCCGAATTTCAGCGATCTTTGAGGACAGGCCATTGAGGTCAGAGGCAGCCCAAGCGCTGAAAAGTCCCTTACTATAATTCAATTTGTCGGAGCCAGTCAACGCCGATCCCCATTCAATTCCGAGTTTTCCGCCTTTAGCACGAGCGTGAAATCCGCCAAGCGAGCGAATTGCAGCATTTTTATCGGTTTCTGATATTGGCAGTCCATGAATAAAACTGACATCAGATGGCTCAGTAAACTTTGGCGAAGAAGCCAAATAATTTGCGACTATAAATCCCTGATCTTTAATTGGATTGTTTTCACAGGCATCCCACAGGTTAGTTATAAAGAAGGGGTCCGGAGGCGATGAAATTGGGAGGCGGGGCGGGGAACCCGGGTTGAATTGGGGTTACGATGCCAACCAAAACAACTTCGTCTCCGTCCGCCCAGCCACCACGCCATCATATCAATGTGCTG
>JAYUWQ010000046.1:0-5807 GCA_043753485.1 bacterium | reverse complement strand
TTCCAGCCATTTCACATGGTTCTCCACGGCCTGTTTGCGCTTGGCTTCATCCGGGTCGCCGAGATTGCCCTCGCGGTCACACATGATGAGCACGCCGGTTACGCCATGATCATCGGCGCGTTTTTTGAGGCCCTTGAGGTATTCCTGGTCGGTGGCCTTGTCCATCCAGAACTGGTTGACGTATTCGACGCCGCTGATCCCGAAATCGCGGTGGGCGATGAGTGGGAAATCGAGGTGATTCAGTTTGCCGGCAAAAAAGGCGAGGTGCAGCGACCAGCCGGCGAGGGAGATTTTGAAGGGCGCTGCAGGCGGCTCTTCGCCGATGGCCCGGCCCGCAAAGGGCAGGGCAGCGGCGGCGGCGAGGGACGAGCGGAGGAAAGAACGGCGTGAGTTCATAAGGGAAGGAGGATGAGGCTGGAACAGTGGGCCACGGATTGTGTCATCCATACGCCAATCCGAGGATGGTTTCCCAGTCAAATTTTGCGGAAACGGGCGGGTGGAAGGGGGCAGGGTCACTGACTCTTTTGGCTTGTGGAGAGGGCCACTCCACGGCATAGCCGCCCGAGCCATCTGTCCGTTTTGGCAGGCGGCTGACCACCCAACCCATATCCTGCCATGAAAATCCAAGCCTTCGCCCTGACTGCGGCCCTCGCCATCACGTTCACCTCCTGTGAACAAAAACCCGCTGCCAGCGCTGTGGCACCCGCTCCTGCTGCGGCTGCCGAAGTTCCCCCAGTTCCTGCGGTTGATCCGAAAGAAGCTTTCTCCAAAACGCTGGGTGCGCTGGCTGACGAGGTCAACGCCCTTGAGGCTGAATTGAAGCAAAGCAACCCGATGGAAATGATGAAGAAGCTCCCGGCGCTGATGAAAAAGTTGGAAGGTGTTTCCACCGCAGGATTGCCCGAAGACCTGGCCGCCGCCTTCACCCTGGTGCAAAAAAACAGCTCAGCCACGGCTGAGGTCATTGCCCTCTTTCCTGCCGACCTTCCCTCGGACCCTGCCAAGATGGAGGAATACATGAAGGCCAATCCTGACGCGCTCAAGACCATGATGGAGATTCAGACCAGGATGGGGCCGCTCAAGGAACAATCCGATGCCGCCAGCAAGGAACTGGAAGCTGCTGCGGCCAAGCATGGCCTCGACCTCACCAAATTCATCAAAGCCGGACGGGAGATGGGGGAGGACTAACCGCTGACTGCCTGGCGGAAACCTGTTCCGCTGACTGGACCCGCTCTGCGTGCTGCGCAGGGCGGGTTTTCTTTTATGCGGCCCAGCTCCTCAATCCATGGATAACACCAGCCCATCATAACCGACTTGGATGCCGGGTGGGAGACTGGCTTCCAAGGCGGCATGCCCGAGGTCGTGGCTAAGGTGGGTGAAATACGTCTGTCCGGCCCGCACGTCGCGGGCCACCGCGATCGCTTCCTCCACGTTCAGATGCGTGGGGTGCGGCCGGTGGCGCAGGGCATCGATGATGAGGATGCCGCAGTCGAGGATCAGGTCGCGGGTGGAGTGCGGGATGGACTTGCAGTCCGGCAGATAGACCACGGCAGGCATGCCCTCCCGGTCAAAGCGGAACCCCGTGGTCACCACCCGGCCATGCTGTACCGGCAGCGGAGTAATCGTAGTCCTGCCTAGATGAAAAGGGCCGGTGATTTCAAAGGGTTCCGGTTTCAGGTAACCGGCATAGCGGTTTTGACCGTCGAAGGCGAAACCAAACGTGTGCCGCAGCCCCGCCATGGTGCCCGGCGAGGCATAGACCGGAATGCGGGCCTCCTCCCCGAAGGTGAAGGGCCTCAAATCGTCAAACCCCATGATGTGGTCCGAGTGCGAATGGGTGATCAGGACGGCATCCACCTGCGAGATGCGGTTCCGCAGGCACTGGTGGCGGAAATCCGGACCGGTGTCCACCACCCAGCACAGTTCCGGGGTGCGGATGAAAATGGACGACCGGTCCCGCTGATCCCGGGGATCGTTGGACTGGCACACCGGGCAGGCGCAGCCGATCATCGGCACCCCCAGGGAGGTGCCGGTGCCGAGAAAAGTGAGTTCAAATGGAGCCATGCGCCGCTGCCATTACGCTGCCCCTCCCGGACAGGAAAGCGAAATGCCAGCGCTTTTCCCTTTTCATCCGCCGCGCACCCTCTTTCATCACCCCATGCTCACCACCCTCACCATTAAGAACCTCGCGCTGGTCGATTCCCTTACGTGGGAGCTCGGGCCGGGTCTGGTGGGTGTTACCGGCGAGACCGGGGCGGGGAAGTCCATCATCGTCGGCGCCCTCAAACTGGTGCTGGGGGAGCGGGCTGACCGCGATCTCATCCGCACCGGAGAAGAAATCTGCACCGTGGAGGCCGTGTTCCAGCCGGAACAACTCGATGAAATCAACGCCGCCCTGGCTCAGAGCGGGCTGGACCCCTGCGAGGGAGATCAACTCATCATCAAGCGCGTCATCTCCACCGCCGGCCAAAACCGCCAATTCATCAATTGCGCGCCGGCCACGCTTTCCGTCCTGAAAACCCTTGGCCAATTCCTGGTCGATCTCCACGGGCCGCACGAGCACCAGTCCCTCAACTCCCGCGACCGTCAGCTGGCCATGCTGGATGCGGCCGCCAACGCGGACCAGGCGCTGGAAGCCTATCAAAAAATCTGGCGGCACTGGCGCAAACTGACCGGGGCGCTGGATGAACTGACCCGCGTCGAAAATGTCAGCACCCTGGAACTGGACCTCCTGCGCTTCCAGGTGGAGGAAATTGAAGCGGCCCATCTCAAGATTGATGAGGAGGAGCCCCTGTTGAACCGCTACAAGATGGCCGGGAACAGCACGCGCCTCGCGGAACTGTCTGCGGCCGCGCTGGGCGCGCTCCAGGATGCCGATGATTCAATCCTGACGAAACTTGGCGAACTCCGCCGGACCCTGCGCGAGCTGGAACGGATCGACCGCAGTGTCACCGAAGTCACGTCAGGCTTTGAAAATGCCTTTGTGGAATTGGAGGAGCTGGAACGCGGCCTGCGGGACTATCACGAAGGCCTCGAGTTCGACCCCCGGCAGATTGAAGAACTGGAGGAGCGCATCAACTTATTGGAAAGCCTGAAACGGAAATACGGCGGCACCATCGAGCGCGTGCTGGACCACCGGGATCACGCGGCGGGCCGGCTGGGTAAAATCGAGGGCCGGGGCGATGAATTGGAACGCCTCCGGAAGGAAAGCGCTGCCGCCCGCGAGGCGCTGGATACCGCCGGCCTGGCCTTGGGGCAACTCCGCCGCAAAGCCGCCCCGCGCCTCGCGAAGGAAGTCACCAAGCACCTCGCTGATCTTGGATTCAAACAAGCGAAGTTCACTGTCGATCTGACTTCGCCCGCCCAGCCCGGCGCACAGGGGCTGGAAGAAGTGGATTTCATGTTTGCGCCGAATCCCGGCGAACCGGCCAAACCGCTGCGGGTCATTGCCAGCAGCGGGGAAATGAGCCGGGTCATGCTGGCAGTAAAGAGTGCCCTCGCCAAAGAGGATAGCATTCCCCTGCTGGTGTTCGATGAAATCGACGCCAACGTGGGCGGGGAAATCGCCGCGGCGGTGGGCCGCAAAATGGCCGAGCTGGGCCGCAGCCACCAGATCATCAGCATCACCCACCTGCCGCAGGTCGCGGCCTTGGCCAGTTGCCATTACGTGGTCAGCAAAGTCGTGCAGATGGACCGCACCTTCAGCCAGCTGACCCGGGTGGAGGATGGGCAACGGGTGGAGGAAATCGCCCGGATGCTAGGCGGCAAAGCGGAGAGCGCCCGCGCCCACGCCCTGAGCCTGCTGGCGGGAACCGCGTAGAACCGATGCAGGCAAGGAAGGCGCCGGGCTCCGTCAGCGGAGCAGCAGGGTGATGCGCTTAAGCCGGCCGGCGTCTTCAGGGGACCACGAACGGATATGCGGGTCGTCCTTGAAGAGATTGTGGACGAGCCGGCGTTCGTAGGAATTCATGGGATCCAGCTTGACGGGCTGCCCGGTGGCTTGGACTTCGGCGGCCAGCTTCCGGATGGCGTCGAGGAACCGCTCGATTTCCTGATGGCGGAAGTTTTCGACGTCGAGCCTGACGCGCGGGGCCTCGGGGAATTTCTGGCGGAGGAGTTTGTTGACGAGGTGCTGGAGGTCGTCGAGGCGCTCCCCTTTGCGGCCAATCAGGGATTCGGGCTTTTCCATGCGGACGTGGAGGGATGGACCGGACGGGTCTTCATCCATCTCGATGGTCACGCTGTAGCCGAGGTGGCGGAGCATGATGTCGAGGATTTCGTGGGCGCTATGGGCGGCATTCATAGGTTATGGGCGTAAAAAGGGCGGAACCGGGGGCCGGTCCTGCAGCCAGTTGTAGCACGGGCTGCGCCGGTTGCAGGCGGGGACTTGCGGAACCTTAACCTTTTTTGAAGGTGCTCTTGCCGCCGCCAGGGGTGGGCGGGCGGGGCCCCTTGGCTTTCTGCGCTTCGGCGGCGGCGGCTTGGGCGCGTTCCAGAAACCCGGGCTTTTTGGCGACTTTGGTGAGTTCCACGTCCGGCTGTTTGCTGACGATCCAAGTCTGGAAGATCGAGATGACGTTTTGCACGGACCAATACAGAGCGAGGGCACTGGCGGTGCTGTAACAGAACATGAGGAAGAACAGCGGCATGATCTTGAAGATCTTCTGCTGCATTTCCATCTGCGGATTCGTCTGGGTGGGCTGGGGGGCCACCTTCATCTGGATATACATGGTGACAGCCATGATGAGGGGGAGCGGATTCAGCGGAAAACCGGCTAAGTGCGCCACGGTGTCAGGGAGCGCCAAGTCCTTGACCCACAGGAAGGGATGGCCGCGCATTTCGACGGCTCCCTGCATCATGTGATAATAGCCGAGGAAGATCGGGAATTGCAGCAGGACGGGCAGGCAGCCGCCGACGGGATTCACGCCGTAGTCGCGGTAGAGCTTCATGGTTTCGACCTGCATCTTCTGCGGGTCGTCCTTGTACTTTTCCTTCAAATCCGTCATCAGGGGCGAAAGTTTGGCCATGCGCTTCATGGACTTGGTGGCCTTCAGGGAGAGGGGCCAGATGACGAGGCGGACCACGATGGTGAGGAAGACGATGGCGAGCCCGAAGGGAACGTATTTATGGAAGAGATTGAGGGCGCCGAGAAAAAGCCGGCTGAGGCTGCTGAACCAGCCGTAGTGCATCGCTTCATTGCGGTTGCCGCCGATATCCGTGAGCACGGTGCCGGAGCGGGGGCCGGTGTAGATTTGGCCGGACCAGGCAGTGGTGGCTCCGGGCGCGGCGCTGCTGCCGGGGAGTTCGAGGGAGGTTTCGGAAGCCCAGGCCTTCACATGGTCGCGGCCGGGATCGTCAAATTCCACCCACTTCCGGCGGGAAAGCACCTGGGTGGATTTGTCCTTGGCCACGGCATCGGGGCTGATCAGGGTGGTGTAGAATTGGTTGTGGACGCCGCCCCAGGTCAAGTTGGTGAGGGCAGTGCGGATTTCCCCCTGGGCGGGCTTGGCTCCGAAGCCGAGCAGGCCGTTGGAGGCGTCCATTTTATGGGCATCGCTTTGCGTGGCGGAACCGTCGGCATACCAATGGGAAGCAGGCGGCAGCATCTCGCTGGCGTGCAGCTTGCCGAGCAGTCCGGCATGCAGGAAGTAGTCGCCGCCGGTGGTGGTGCCGGTGTTCTTGAAGGAGAGATTCAGGTTCCAGACGTAGCCCCAGCCCTGAGTGGCGTCGCCTTCACGCATGGTCCAGGTTTTGGTGATTTCCACCCCATTGGCGGTAGCGGTGTAGGTGATGGCCCGGTCGCTGGT
>JAYUWQ010000045.1:0-2346 GCA_043753485.1 bacterium | reverse complement strand
CTTTCTCCGCCTCCCCGATGGCCGCCCTCGCTTCCAACCATTCCTGGAACTTCCCCCCATTATGAAATTCATCGCCCTCATCCATCCTACTAAAATTGGCCGTGCTTACGGCATTGGCCAGACCGTATGCGAAGCACAATCCCATGCCGCCTCCTCGGGTTTTCAACTCGGTGACTGGGTAGCTGTCGAAATCAGCAGGAAAGCCTACGAGACGATCATTACCCATGGTCCTGAGGCCGTCCATTTGTGTCTCCCGCCCCATCCAGACACTCCGGAGGATAGCTCCCGGCAGCATTACGCCAGTGAGGGGACCGGTAGGCAGGGTGGCTGGATTGGTAACAGGCCGCCGGCGCCACGCTACAGCTGTGGGTGAAGACCGGCCAGGAGGCAGAGGCTGGGTGCGGCCAAGGTGATGGCCTGGCCCCGCCCGGAAGCCACTTTCCGCCAAGGGGGGAAGAGTGATGCGGCAGGAGGGGCGGCGGGGCAAATTCGCTGCCCTGAGGGGCAACCTTGGACCCGGTGAGCTAAGCGTTGAGCTCCCCGCTGACGAGGCCCCGGAGTTGTTCCATGGGACACCCTTCGAGGAGGGAAACGATTTGATCGCTCGTCCCGGTAAAGTGCGCTTCGCCGTCCCCGGTCTCCCGGCAGATCACCCTGATATGCTGCGGCCAGCGGAGTTGGGAGGCCTGCTCGACCCTCGCCACGGCGTCGGCGGCGCAGGCGTCGTCCGTCAAAATAACAACAACGCGGCTTCTGCTCAAAGTGAACGCCGCGATGTCATACCGTGTCATGATGGCAAGCTTCTTACCCTATCGCTGCCCCAGCAATAAGTCCCTCCTTCATCAGACATTAAAAAAAGGTAAACCCCCTGCCCCCGGAAGGACCACCCGTCCTGAAGTCTGTGCCAATGGCACGCGGCGCCCTGATGAACAGGGACCAACCAACCCGGCCCGCCGGGGCAATTCCCGACCCGCATCGCCGGGATCAGCCGGAAGCCTGCCCGACAAAAACGTGGCACTCCGCGGCCGCCTGCCCTGCCTCAGGAGCGAACGGCAAAACGCCATGACCCCGGCGGACCATGGCGGCATTTTGCACGGGTTCGACACGCGCAAATCGACCGTTTCTCCGGCGATGCCCGTAGGATCGGGCCTGAAAGCGATGTGGCACGCCTTTTGCAAAGATAGGTCATGCAGGTCTACCGCGCCATTCCGGCCGGCAGGTTTGCAAACCTCACCCCCCCACAACCATGAAATTGATCCCAACCCTGAGTTGCTTCTCTCTCGCTTTGATCCTGTCCGCCACGGCGCAGGTCAAGGAGACGACCACCGAAAAATCCACCACCGTCAATCCTGATGGTTCCGTCAGCGAAAGCACGACCACGACCACCATTTTCAAACCGGAAGCCCAAACGAAAGTGGTGCAATATTTCGAAACTTACAAAACCAGCCCCAATGGGCTTCCTCCGGAGTGGTCCACCAAGATGAAGCTCAAGCAGATCCCTGCCGCGTGGAGGACGGCCCGGGTCGCTCCCGGCACGGTCTTTGCTGAGGATGTCCGCCCCTTCCTCCTGGAAGCCCCTCCCGCCTTGGTGAAAGTGCTTCCTCCTCCCACCGCCGAAGTGCGTTATTACGTCGCCGGTGGCAGTGTGGTGGCTATCGACAAAACCTACAAGGTGGTTGATTCCATCCAGATCCCCTCGGTGAAATTTGAGGTCGAGGTGGACGACGATGGCGATGAAATCAAAATCAAGAAAAAAGAAAAAGACGACTAGGACCGGCCGGTGACACTTCGTGTTGCCCGGCTTGAAAAACCCGATTCGATTGAGGCCACCCCGCACCGGGGTGGCCTCTTTTATAGGTCCATAACATAGGTTCGGCAGCGGGTGGCACCGGTCAATCAAACGGCATTGACGTTGCCGGTGCGGCTTCGCCGGTCGGGCCCGCGAATATATGGCACCTGGCAATGAAGCCACGAAGCCGAAGAGAGCGACGAGGATGCAACCCAGTGACGCCGCGACGCCTTTTAGACTTTCGGCGGCGGGGGAGAAGGCCAGCGGAAGCTCAACCGCCTCCGGCCCGAAGCTTCCGCCGCGGCGGAACACGCGCCACGCCTGCTCAACTGGTGAGGGGAATTCTCCCGTTGGGGCCCTGCCTCTCTATCAGTGCTCCACGTTGTAAGCGACGGAAATCAATACAGTAGACCGCGACGCCCGCGGAGCTTGTCGTTCACGTTCTCACGCTTGTCGTAGTAGTCTTCCACGCGGTCACCGGGACCACCGTAATGGCGGCGGTCCCGCCGGTCTTCACGCCGGTCCATGCGGTCTTCGGTGCGGTCCACTACCCCCGC
>JAYUWQ010000044.1:0-2348 GCA_043753485.1 bacterium | reverse complement strand
CCAGAGGAGACGCCCCGCTTGCCTATTGACGGGGCAGGAGGATCGGCACAGCATGCGCTTTGCAGCCAGCTTGGCCTTGCCAGGAGCTGCCACTTTTTCCACCCCTTATGCCACCCGTCTCTTCGATGGCATTGCCGATGCTCTGGATGGTCCGTGGTGTGGCATTGGCTGCGGTGGCGGCTTCCTTGTGGCTGACCTGTCAGAAATGGCTGGGGCCCCGCATCAGCTTGGCCGGGTGTGGAGGCTCCGAGGGCTGCGCGACGCTGCTGGATAGCCGGTGGTCGCAGTGGCTTTTTATCCCGGTAACGCTGCTGGCGGCAACCCTTTGGTTGGCCGTGCTGCTGCTGACATTGCCTGCGGCGGGTCGGCGTCTCGGCCGCACGGCAGATCAGTTGCTGGCGGCCTGTGCGGTGCTGCTGGTTACGGGAGCGGTTTGGTTTAGTCTGTTGATGGCGGTGATCGTCAAAGTGTGGTGCCCTTGGTGCGCCGCGCTGCATTTGGCTGCGTTGGTGGTGGGGGGCACCCTGCTTTTTTCAACCCGCAAAGCGTCGCGGGAAGGACAAGGCGGCCTCTTCGCCGCCGCAGGCCAAGCAGGCGTGGCTGGAGCCGCGCTCCTCGTGCTGGGGCAAATCTTCGGGAAAATTCCGGATACGCACCTCCTGACCGCTGAAGCCCCGGTTGCCCCCGAAGCCGTCTCCTCCCCGCCTTCGGACCACACCGTGACGTATTTGAATGGCACCCTGAGGTTCCCCCGCTGGGAGGTGCCCTCCATCGGCCCTCGCGATGCCGTGCATGTGCTGGCGGCATTTTCGGACTACACCTGCGCCGCGTGCCGCGCTCAGCATAGTGATTTGCGGGACCTGCTCAAGTCCGCCCCCGGCACCTACGCGGTGCTTATCCTCCCCGCTCCGTTGGAACGTTCCTGTAATCCCCATTTGCCCACGACCGCCCAAGACCATCCTAACGCTTGTATTTTAGCCCATCTCTCGCTCGCCTTCTGGAAAGCGGCTCCGGATCAGTTCTCCGAATTTCATCATTTTTTGATGACCGCCCCGCTCCCTCTGGCCCCCGCGACTGCGTTGGCGGAAGCCCACCGCCTTGCCCCGGAGGTCACCCTTATTCCCGAATCCCCAGCGATTGCCGCTCGGATCGCTGAGAACATCGCCGCGTGGCATCAGCTTTCCTCAGACAACGCCAAGCTTCCCAAGCTGATGCTTCGCGACGATATCGTGCTCCACGGCTCCACGTCAAGCCGGGAGCGTTTTCTGGAAATCATCGCACAAACCTTCGTTTCGTCCCTGGCTCCGGGTATCCCGGTGAGCACGATTGGCCGCTGATTCAGGCTTCATGGATTATAGCCGGTAGACGGCAGTTTTCTTAATTGAATCACCACGATTATATTTTTACGATTCCGAGCGTTTTTTCTGTTTCAATCGCGCCGGTAGTTCTGTATTTACAAAGACATTATGAAGCCGGCCCCCCTCCTGCTATTTCTTCCTCTCCTCTTCCCCGTCACCGTTATGGCGGCGCGTCCCCTTGCCAAACCGGAACTCCGTGCGGATGGCCGCTACGATTTCCGGGACTCCGGGAGCCGTGCGAAATTCCGTATTGCGACCGATGAACTCCAGGAAAGCGGGCCTGGCGTCAGCAAGCGGGTTTCCATCACGGCGCGTGATCATCTGCGCAAGGTGCAGGAGACCGCCAAACAAATGTCCAGCGGCTCCCGCAAAATGGACCTTGTGGCCTATCAGGAAGACCGTCCGCAGACGGAAGCCAACCGCCGCGTCGTCACCGAACGCGTCGCCGTGACTTTGAGCGAAGGCATCGACCCGACCACCATAGGTCAGGCCGCGGGAGCCGTAGGAATGGATGAGGTCGCTTATTTACCGGGGGATTATGTTCTCACCTTCAGCGACGCCACCTCCGCCCTAACGGCGGCCGAGGCCATGAAAGCGCTCCCCGGCGTCCTGCGATCCTCCGTGCTGCTCGCGAAAAAAGCGTATCCTGCTTTCATTCCAGACGATCCCTATTTCGGACTCGCTGGCACTCCCATTTTGACGTATGCCTTCGAAATCGGGGGCGATTATGCTGAGTTGAAAGCCCGTTTAAACCCGCGGCTGGTACTTCGGCAGCCTAGTCAAACCCGTGCCTATCAATGGTATCACAGCGCGGAAAACTCTTATGCTCAGACGCCTTTGTTTTTGGGAGCTACTTATGAGGACAAAGATCTTCCCCCCTTTGTAGCGCCCGTGGCCAGCAAGGCCTACCCGAAGTATTTCGATGGCGAGGTTGACCTCAATGTGATTCCAGCGTGGGATCAACGGGGTCCGGGCGGCCTGCCTTTGGAC
>JAYUWQ010000043.1:0-2349 GCA_043753485.1 bacterium | reverse complement strand
CCCGGACCGGCCTTGGCCTCAAAAGTGACCGCCCCCTCCTGGGCACGGGCGCCGGAGAGCGTTAGAGCAGCGGCAGCGAGGAATAAGAAATATGGTTTCATGGGTTTGGGAAAATAAAGCAGCAGTGCTTCCTTGGAACGTGGCCGGACGGGGGCGCGTTTCATCGGATGCAGCCGAAGTATTGCGCAAAGTTATATGTTCTATTTCCATCTTGTCATCTGGACAAGCGCCCGCCGGCATGGTTCTCTCGGTCCCTCCCGCATGAGCACCCCAGCCCCTTCCAAAAAATACCTGACCGCTGACGACGCCAAACACATCGCCCTTCCCTGGTGCGCGGTGGCGGAATTCGTCTCCGTGGAAAATGCCGGCAGTCAGGATCTGTATCTCTGCCGCGCCACCTTCCCGGCGCATGAAGCGCACCTCTTCCACTATCATCCCGGCCGGGAGGAAATCATCTACGTCCTGGAAGGCCAGGCCGAACAGTGGGTGGGAGAGGAAAAGAAACTCCTCGGCCCTGGGGAAATGGCCCTGATCCCCGCCGGCATGCCGCATATGACCCTGAATCCCGGCCCGGCTCCCCTCAAATTCCTCGCCATCCTCAATAACATCCGCGGTCCCGAACCCATGGTGGTGGATTGCTTCCGCGAGGAACCGTGGGTCAGCCACTTCACTCCGATTGAGTATCCGCCGGTCTGAAGCACGACCACCCACCACCTCCAAGGCACGCCGCTGCCAATTCAACCCTTCCACTCAACCCACCCACTTAAAAATTATGCCCAACCCATGGACCGGAAAAGGAAACCCTTACACCCGTGAGGAAGTCATCGAACGCCTGCGTGCTGTCACGGCCAAAGGCGATGCCATCATCGCCGCCGGCGCCGGCACCGGGATCAGTGCCAAATTCATCGAAAAAGGCGGAGCTGACCTGATCATCATCTACAACAGCGGCCGCTTCCGCATGATGGGCCACGGCTCCACTGCCGGCATGATGGCTTATGGTGACGCCAATGCCATCGCCATGGAAATCGGCGAATACGAAGTCCTCCCTGTCGTCGAGGAATGTCCCGTGATCTGCGGGGTCCACGCCACCGACCCCCGCCGCCGCATGTGGCACTGGCTCGGCAAGGTCAAGGAAATGGGCTTCTCCGGGGTCAACAATTTCCCCACCCACACCATCATCGACGGCCACTTCCGCGGCGTGCTGGAAGAAACCGGCATGAGCGTGGTCAAGGAGTATGAAATGGTGGCCCTCGCCCGCCGCATGGATCTCTTCAGCGTCGTTTACGTCGGCAGCCCGCAGGAAGCCATCGAGATGGCCAAGGCTGGCGCCGACGCCATCATTGCCCACGTCGGCACCACCATCGGCGGCTCCATCGGCGTCACCAATGCGCTCGTGCCCTGGGATGAAACCATCAAACGCACCCAGGACATCATCGACGCCGCCCGCACCGTGCGGAAGGACATCTTTTTCCTCTGCCACGGCGGCCCGATCAATACCCCGGAAGACGCCAAACGCGTCATGGCAGCCACCGATGCCGTGGGTTTTGTCGGGGCCAGCAGCCTCGAACGCATGGGCGTGGAAGCCTCGCTGACCAACCTGACCCGCGAGTTCAAATCCCTGAAAGCCCCGGCGGCAGCGGCTTTTATCAAAGGCCAGGCCTGAAACCGGGCCACCATCCGCCTTCAATTCAGTCAATCAAAGAAGCCCGGGACATCCCGGGCTTCTTTTTGCCGGGGCTGAACCCAGCCTGATTTCCCCCGCGCTGCTGGCCCTGAGGGCCTTTGACAAGGTCAGGCAGATCGTTTTTTCTCAAAATGGCTGTCCACCTGGCCTGAATCAAACCAGCCCTCCCCCGCGCCCCTGCACTTGCACATGGCGGGGGAATCGCCACAGTCGGCCCCGATGATGTTTGAGAAAGGGGCCCAGTCAGGCGAGGAAATGGTCCTCGTGGGCATCGGTGTGTCCCCGGGGATCGCCCGGGGACCGGTGCATCTGACCACCGATGTTTTCGAAATCCCGGAACTGGAGGAAATCCCCGAAGATGCCGTCGAGCGTGAAGTGATCCGGCTGCAAACCGCCTTGGAAACGACGCGGCGTCAGCTGGAAATGATGCGGGACCGCATTGCCAGCGAGATCGGGACCAATGATGCGGATATCTTCGACGCCCACCTGTTGATGTTGGAGGACCGGTCCGTGCTGGATGAGGTTTTCTCCCGTATCCGCAAAAAAGCGCAGAAGGCGGAAGGGGCTTTTTACGGCGTGATGTCCCGCTACGTGGAGACGTTGCGGCGGATCGGCGATGAGTATTTACGGGAACGCACCGTGGATATTGAAGATGTGGCCCGCCG
>JAYUWQ010000042.1:0-2351 GCA_043753485.1 bacterium | reverse complement strand
GGCTCAATGAAGAAGTGCTGCCCGGCGCCAAGAGCTTCTGCTTTGCCCTCGCTTCCGATCCCTCCGGCGCTCTGGTCGCGGCAGGCGGGGAGGACGGCATCCTGCGCATCTGGCAAACCGCCTCCAAAAAACTCCTGCGCGAGGTGCCCTGAGGATTTAGAATGCCATCGCAGGTCGGCCCCCTTCACTCAAAAGAGAAAAGACCGTGCCTGCTGCGGTCGATACCTAACCCAAGCCATTCAAGCTCATGTGGAACCCTTCACTTCGACCTTCAAGACCGGGCTCCGCGCTGTCCCGCCGCGAATGGTTGCGGGTCGGCGGACTGGGTGCCCTGGGCCTGAGCCTGCCCAGCCTGCTGCGGGGCAATCCCACCCCGGCCTCCATGGCACGCGCCGCCAGTTTTGGCCGGGCCAAATCATGTATCCTGCTGTTTCTCAGCGGGGGCCCGCCCCAGCACGAAACCTTCGACCCCAAGCCGGAGGCACCGGTGGACATCCGCGGCAACTTCAGGGCGATTTCCACCAGCGTGCCGGGCCTGCAGTTCTGTGAAACGCTGCCCTTCACGGCTAAAGTCGCGCACCACCTCGCGGTGATCCGTTCGATGTCCACGGACATCCATTCGCATTCCACCAGCGGGGCCTGCATGCTCACCGGATATGAACCCGCCAGCAAAGCGGAGAATGTCCCGCCCAGCCCGGACGACTGGCCCAGCATTGCCGCGGCTGCCGGGGCCTTGAAGCCCAGCACCCGTTCGCCCCTATCATCCGTGGTGCTGCCTGACGAATTGTACAACGACGGACACATTGTGTGGCCGGGACAGAATGGCGGGTTCATGGGGTCCAAGTGGCATCCGACCCTGATGAAGTGCGACCCCAGCCAGCTCCCCATGCGCATCGAAGGCCTGACCTTGGAGGAAAGCCTGAGCGCGGTCCGTCTCGGTGAACGGTTCGACCTGCTCCACCAATTCGATGAGCATTTCAGCACCGGAATCCGCAGCCATGCCGTGACCGAGATGGGCGAAATGCACCAGAAGGCCTTCGAGTTATTGCACTCGGAATCAAGCCGCACGGCCTTTGCCCTGGAAAAGGAAACGGCCGTCCTGCGGGAGGCGTATGGCCCTCACAAGTTTGGCCAAAGTGTCTTGCTGGCCCGGCGTCTGGTTGAAGCCGGCACCCGTCTCGTCCAGGTCAACTGGCCCCGCGAAGGAGACCAGGAGGTCAAAGGCAGTCCGCTCTGGGATACCCATGCGGACAATGCCGGACGGGTCCGCAACGTGCTGTGCCCTCAGTTTGACCGGACCTATGCCACGCTGATTGAAGATCTCCACCAACGGGGCCTGCTGGACGAAACCCTCGTCGTGGCCATGGGGGAATTCGGCCGCTCCCCCAAAGTGAACGCCAATGGGGGACGCGACCACTGGGGATCTGTTTTTTCCGTCGTGATGGCAGGAGCTGGAACCGGGGGCGGCCAGATCATCGGGGCCAGCGACCGGACCGGCGCCCTGCCCGAATCGCGCCCGGTGCGGCCACCGGATCTGGCGGCCACGATCTTCCATCTCCTCGGGATCGATCCCGCCGGAGAATTCATGGATCCCCTGAACCGTCCCCGGCGCGTGACCAACAGCGGCACGGTGCTACACGAATTGGCGGGAGCCTGAATCCTGTCAGGAAACCATTGCGGACCCTCCCATGTTTACCGGGTTGCCGGTGCTTTTTGGATCGCGGCAAAAAGCGCATCGGCGATCGCTTTCATCCCCTTGTCGCCAGGATGGCCCGCCACTCCGCCATGTTCAATCTTCCGCTCGGAGCCTGCGGTGAGGGACGCCTCCCCGGCCCATCCGGAAATATCCACAAAAGTGACTCCCGCATCCGCGCTGACCTTTCTCATGATGCCGTCCTTCACGGGATGGGGCCAAAACGAACTCCTTACAAAAACAGCTGGCTGGCCATGCTTACGCAACACCCCTAACAGCCTGGAAAAAGCGGCCGAAAACTTCGCGCGGTCCCCGGCGGTAACCGGGTCCGCCACATTTTCTCCCACCGCCACCACCACCAGATCCGCCCCAAAAGCCAACTCCGCCTTGAGTTCCACTTCTGGATCAAAAAGATCATACTGCTTTTCAAAATCCGCCACATTGCGGACCATGATCTGCGGCACCATTCCGGCTGCCCTGCCCAAATCGGCTGTCAGCAAATGGACATAATCCTTTTCCATGGCACTCGCGGCCATGCCCCAATCGGCAGTCCATCCAATCTCCGGCTTGGGAGCGTGCCGCGTGATGCTGTTGCCGAGAAAGAGCACCTTCGCCGCTGTCAGCGCCCTGGGGGAGGGTGGCTCTGCGGCGCGCAGGC
>JAYUWQ010000041.1:0-5822 GCA_043753485.1 bacterium | reverse complement strand
CAATGGAACGCGTGATGGTGGGCGCATCGTTGATGGCCGCCACATTGAGAGTGATCGTATTCACTCCAAGGGCCAGATTCGCCGGAGCTTCCCCGCCGTCCTCCACCTGGAACGTGAGGCCGGTGTAGGGAGTGCCAGTTTGATCCGGCGGCGGCCGATACGTCAGGGAGGGCATCGTAGGATCCGAAGTAAAAAGCGGCGTCGTTTCCCCTCCTGCCAGCAACTTCGTGCCGTCGGCCGAGCAGGCCACGGTGTGCCACGGCTGGGTCCCGGCCCTCGGGATCCAGGTGGCCCCGTAATCCGCGGAGACATGGATTTGGTTGCCCCCCGCCGCCGCCGCCAGGATCCGCCCATCCGATGAGGAGGCCACTGATTTCCAGTCGGTCGTGCTCTCCTGCACCGTCCAGGTGTCCCCCGAGTTGTCCGAAGTGGAAAGATAACCGGTGAAGCCTCCGGAATACAGATAGCCTGCCGCCACGAGCCGGGTGCCATCTGCGGACGAGGAGAGGGAAAGCGTGCCTCCCGGAAGGCTGCCCCGGACCTGCCACGTCGCCCCGGAATTCTGTGAAGTGCGCAGGGAACCGTCAAAACCTACCAAAGCGACCCGGGTTCCGTCGGCAGAGGTAGTAAAAACGTTGCCCTGCGGTGCCCCTGGCAGCTGGTTCCAGGTCAGACCTGAATCCAGCGAGCGGTAAAAGCCGTCCGCCACGGCATACAACTTGGTGCCGTCTGCGGAAGAACCCACATCCGTCCAGGCGCGGTTGGTTTCACGTGCCGTCCAACTCAAGCCAGCATTGCTGGAGAGGTATAACCTGCCCAGATAATCGCTGGCTATCATTTTACTGCCATCCGCAGAGCACGCGATATCACTCCAATCCTCAAGGGTGCCCCGGGCAGCCCAGGAAACCCCACCGTCCGTGGAAACATAAATATAGGCCCCGAAATTTCCAAATCCCAGCGCCGCCATCGTCATCCCATTGGCAGAAACCGTCATGGCCTGCCAGGTCCGGCTGGACTCGCGGGCCGTCCAAACAATGCCCGATCCCGGCATCACGGGAATAAATGCATGCTGCGCCACCGCGCGGCCGTCCAACAACAGGGTCCCCGCTCCCGGCAGAGTGGTCAGTTTGATCCGCGTGAAGGCATCCGGCGGCACATCTCCGGGGTCGGAGAATCCGTAGTCCGTCCCCTTGAATTCATAGGTGCTGTCTTCGTCGAGCGTGATCGTCCGGTCCGTTCCGGCAGGCGGCTGGCCAGCCTGGCCAGGGAGGAGTGATAGCAGCCCGAAAGCCGCCACTGGCAGGAATGGCCTTGGCGGCCGGAGCGGGAAGTTTGGGGAAGTCATCATCAAGTGGGGGGAACGATCAAATCTTCGGGGTGGCCGTCAATCAAGGATGAGCCGCCAGCCATGGCCTGAACACGCGAGTTCAGGAAACAACAAATCGCCCATGCTCCAAAGCCCAGGGTTTCCGTTCAAGACAGCCTCGCCTCATGCTAGTGAATCCGGTTTCCCCTGTCAAGCCGCAGTTTGGTTGCCGCATGCCATGCCGGACCTGTCAGGGAGACGGTTTTCTGAAAGGAATTTTTGCTTTTTGCGGGTGGCGTCATTGGCGGAATCCGGAACGGGGGGCGAGGGGGTCTGACCCAGACTCCCCTTTCCTGTGCGCCATCAAGGTGAGGGAAATAAAAGACGCGAAGGCCCGTGGCGACGGATGGGCCGGCCGCCTGCCGGCTCCCGCCTCCCGGTAAGGCAGGGGCGGGCCTGATTGTTATGGGGGTGCTCCCTCAAGCGTAAAACCCGAAGAAGTTCCGGGCATTGCCGTAACAGACCCGCTGGACGAGGGTGCTCAGCATCTCGAAATCGTCCGGGATTTCGCCGGCGGCGACGTCGCGGGCGATGAGGTTGCAGAAGATGCGGCGGAAGTATTCGTGCCGCGGGAAGGACATGAAGGACCGGCTATCGGTGAGCATGCCGACCCAGTGGCTGAGCAGGCCGAGATTGGACAGGGCGTTGATCTGCCATTCCATGCCTTCCTTTTGATCGAGGAACCACCAGCCGGAACCGAACTGCACTTTGCCGGCGGCGCTGCCGTCGTTGAAGTTGCCGATCATGGTACCCATGACGTAGTTGTCGGCAGGGTTGATGTTATAGATGATGGTCTTGGGCAGGGAGCCGTCCATGTCGAGGGCGTCGAGGTAGCGGGACAGGGCATGGGCCTGGGGGAGGTCACCGATGGAATCGAAGCCGGTGTCGGGGCCCAACGCCTTGAAGAGGCGGGTGCTGTTGTTCCGCAGGGGACCGAGGTGGAGTTGTTTCACCCAGCCCTTCTGCGCATCAAGCCGGCCGCTGTGGACCATGATGAAGGTGGCGAATTGCTGTTGTTCCTCCGGGGTGACTTGCTGGCCGAAACGGGCTTTGTCGTAAATGCGGGCGGCTTCGTTTTCGGTGCAGAAGTGATGGGTGGCCTGGGGCAGGCCGTGGTCGCTGAGGCGTCCGCCGATGGCGTGGAAGGCATCGTGACGTTTCTCCAGGGCGGCGAGAAGGCCGCGGAAGGTGGTGACGTCGGTGGCGGCGGTGGCGGCCAGTTTTTCAACGTAGGTATTGAAAAAGGCGGTCTGGTCGATTTTCAGAAGATTGTCCGGCCGGAAGGTGGGCAGGATCTTCGTGCCGATGTTGGCGGCGGCGATGGTTTCGTGATGCGTCAGGGGATCGGCCGGATCATCGGTGGTGCAGACCACTTCAACCTTGAAATCGGTAAGGATGGCGCGGGCGCCGCGGTCGGGATCAGCGAGGCGGGCGTTGGCCTGCTCCCAGATGCGCGGGGCGGACCCGGGGGTGAGCAGTTCGTCGATGCCGAAGTAGCGCTTCAACTCGATGTGGCACCAGTGATAGAGCGGGTTCCGCAGGCAATTCGGAATCGTGCGGGCGAGGGCGAGGAATTTTTCGTAGGGCGGGGCTTCGCCGGTGCAGTATTTTTCGGCTTCGCCATTGGAACGCATAGCCCGCCACTTGTAGTGATCACCGGCGAGCCAGATGTCGAAGAGATTGCCGAACCGGCGGTCGGCGGCCACGTCCCAGGGCGGCAGGTGCGAGTGATAGTCAATGATCGGCTGGGACTCCGCCACTTCATGGTAAAGGCGGCGGGCCAGCGGGGTGGAGAGCAGGAAATCGTCGTGGATGAAGCTCATGGGGGGCGGAAGTTTTCAGTTTTCAGTATTTCAGTTTCCAGCGGGCGGGGTCAAGGAGTCTTGAAATCCAGTGTTGTCAGGGTTGCACCGTCACGGCGGCGGCCACTGGTGCCGGCGCGGGCGGGGTATCGTCTTTCAACAAGCCGGCGAGGAGCAGTCCCGCCACGACCACGGCCAGCCCGATGCGGTAATAACCAAAGACGGTGACGCCGTGTTTTTGCAGCCAGCCGACCATCCATTTGACGGAGAGGGCGGCGGCGATCCAGGCGGCGATGATCCCGAGCAGCATGGTGGTCACCGAGTAGTCCTGGAGGAGCTCGGGGTGTTTCACGAATTTGAGCATCTTGTAGCCGGAAGCGGCGGTGAGGGTGACCATGCCCAGCAGGAAACTGAACTCCACGGCGGCGATCATGTTGAGTCCGATCAGCAGGCCGCCCACGATGACCATCAGGCTGCGGCTGGTGCCGGGCCACATGGCGACGCATTGCAGGAGGCCGATCAGGAAAGCAGTCTTCGGAGTGATGTCTTCCAGACTGAGGCCAATTTTGCGGGCTCCGGGGGCGGCGTTTCTTTTGAACCAGGACACCGCGAGAATGGCCACGCCGCCGACAAACCAGGCGGCCGTCACCGGCCACAGGCCGAAGAGGTATTGCTCGATCCGCTTGTCAAAAAGCAGTCCGGCCACGACTGCCGGCAAAAAGGCGATCATGATGTTGCGCAGCAGCAGCAAACCCTGCGGATTTTTGCCGAGCAGGCCATCGAGGAGACTGCGGCAGCGCTGGAAGTAGAGTCCCAGCACCGCCAGAATGGCGCCGACCTGCACCACCACGGCGTAGGCGTTGGAGCTTTCGGTGGCGGGAATGCCGAGGATTTTCTGCGTGAGCAGGATGTGGCCGGTGGAACTGACCGGGAGATATTCGGTCAGGCCTTCGACGATGCCGATGAGGATAGATTGCCACCAATTCATAAAACGGCCCGTTGTTAAAAGCGGGATGGCCCCGTGGCAAGAGCAAGCGGCCGCAGGGGTGCGGAACTGCGGGACCGCCGGACGGGGGCGGGGAAGGCCCAAAATCGAAGCCCGGAGCGGCATTCTTTTTTGAGGGTTGAGTTTTGCCCGGGCGACTGCCATGCTGCAACTCCCCCCGGAATGGTTCCGGGTTCCCTTTGCTCCTATGCCCGCCCGTTCCCGGACCACGCCCTCTGCTGCTGATGCAGAGGAGCCGTCGTTTGAGCAGTCCATCGAGGAACTGGATCAGATCATCCAGTCGCTGGATGGAGATCCACAGGGACTGGATGAATTGGTGGCGCGCTACGAGCGGGGCATGAAGCTGCTGGGGCGCTGCCAGGCGCAGCTGGATACCGCCCAGCTCCGCATTGAACAAATTTCCCGCCGGGCCGATGGTCCGGCCGAAACCAAACCCCTTGCCGCTCCGGCGGCCACCGCCCCGGTCCCCTCCGGAGCTTTGTCCGACATCCCCCCTCCCGCCTCTTCTGATGATGAAATCCGACTCTTCTAAACTGGAAGATCTTCCTGAGATCCACGGTCCCGCCGATGTAAAGCGACTCACCGAGAGCCAGCTTCTGCAATTGCCTGCCAAAGTCCGCAAGGAACTGATCGAGACGCTGGCGAACACCGGAGGCCATCTCGGTCCCAATCTGGGAGTGGTCGAACTGACCATTGCGATGCACCGGGTGTTTGACTCGCCCAAGGACAAATTTATTTTCGATGTCAGCCACCAGGGCTACGTGCACAAGATGCTGACCGGCCGCTGGGACCGCCTGTCCACCATGCGGCAATATCAAGGCCTGAATGGCTTTCTGCTGCGCAGCGAAAGCGAACATGATTGTTATGGTGCCGGCCATGCGGGCACGGCGATGAGTGCGGCTCTGGGTTTTGCGGTGGCCCGTGACTTGAATGGCACGGAGGAGCACGTGGTTTGCGTGGCCGGTGATGCCGCTTTTACTTGTGGACCCACCTTCGAGGCGTTGAACAACGTGGTCTCCTCCACCAAACGTTTCATCACGGTCCTGAACGACAACGAGTGGTCGATCGACAAAAATGTCGGAGCCATTGCCCGGTATTTCACGGCACTGTCGACGAACAGCGCCTACGCCCATCTGCATGACAAGGCGGCGCAATTCATTGAAAAAATCGGAGGCAAGGCGATGCGCAAGCTGGTCAGCAAGGTGGAGGGCAGCGCCAAGAACCTGATCCTTCCGAGCGTGATTTTCGAGGAGTTCGGGGTGCGTTATTACGGACCCATCGACGGGCACAACCTGCCCCTGCTGGTGAAGACATTCGAATTCCTGAAAACCCAGACCGAACCGGTCATCCTCCACATCATCACGGAAAAAGGCCGCGGTTACGAGCCGGCCCTCGCGAACCCCGGCATCGCCGCCGTGATGGCCGTGATCTTCCGGTCCATTTTGGCAAACTTCACGAGGGACTCGGCAAAAATCTGGGAGCAGGTCGGCGTGGGACTGGCCGCGGTTTCCCCGGTCTCGATTTCATAAGTGCCCAGTCCATGGAATTTGCCGGGGTTCGCGAGGGCCGGCTCGTAACCGCGGCCAGTCCCACGCCGACCTGCTCCCAGATTTTTGCCGAGTCCCTCGTGAAGTTTGCCAAAATGGAC
>JAYUWQ010000040.1:0-5826 GCA_043753485.1 bacterium | reverse complement strand
CCTTCCGCAAGCGCACCGCCCCGCCTCCCGGACTGCTCACCCTCGATGCCGGCAGCCGCGAAATCTGCCAGCCCCGCCGCCTCACCACCAACACGCCCCTCCAGCCACTCATTTTCCTGAATGACCAGAGCTTCTTCGAATGCGCCCGGCTCCTCGCCCAGCGCGCCATCAGGGAAGCACCGGGCGACCCCGGCGCGCAGATGGCCCGCGCCTTCCTCGTCCTGACTTCCCGGCCCCCGGCCCCGGCCGAAATGGACGCATTGAAGGAACTGCACGCCCTCCAAATCACGAGATTTTCCGCCGACCCCGCCACCACCTTTTCCGTGGCGGGCACGCCCCAGCCGGAGCTGGCCGCCCTGACCATTGTCTGTTCCACCCTGCTCACTTCCGATGCGGCCCTCACCAACCGCTGACAGTTCCACCGGACCCACCCCCATGAATCCTTCCCTGCCAACCTACGATCAGGTGATGCGCTCCACCCGGCGCCATTTCCTCGGCCAATCCGGCCTCGGCCTCGGGGCCATGGCCATGGGCCAACTCCTCGGCACGGAAGCCCACGCTGCCCCCGGCGTGCTGGCCGCGCCCCATCTCGCCCCCAAAGCCAAGCGGGTCATTTATCTCTTCCAAGCTGGGGGGCCCTCGCACCTGGAGACTTTCGATTACAAACCCGTGCTGCGTCAGGGTCACGGGAAGGCTCTGCCGAAGGAGGTCATCGGCAATCAGCGCCTCTCCACCATGAGCGGCAACCAAAGCAGCCTGCCCATGGCCGGATCGTTCTCCAATTTCCAGCGCGGTGGAAACTGCGGCATGGAGATCAGTGATGCCCTGCCCTTTACCCGGAAAATCGCGGATGACCTGTGCCTGATCCGCACCATGCACACCGAGGCCATCAACCACGATCCCGCCATCACCTTCTTCTGCTGCGGCAATCAGATCCCCGGCCGTCCGTCCATGGGCGCCTGGGCTTCCTACGGCCTCGGCAGCCTCAATGAGAACCTGCCCTCCTTCATCGTGCTGGTGTCCAAAAATGCCTCACGCGATCAACCGCTCTACTCCCGCCTCTGGGGTTCCGGTTTTCTGCCCAGCGAACACCAGGGCGTGCAGTTCCGCGCCGGCAAGGAACCGGTGCTTTTCCTGACAAATCCGGAAGGGGTTTCCCCGCACGTCCGCCGCGAAATGCTGGACGCCCTCGGCAAGCTGAATGGTTATCAGGCCGGGCAGCATCTCGACCCCGAGATCGACGCCCGCGTCGCCCAGGCCGAGATGGCCTTCCGCATGCAGGCCAGCGTCCCGGAAGCCACCGACTTGTCAGGGGAAACCGATGAAACCTTCGAACTTTACGGCCCGGACAGCCGCACTCCCGGCACCTATGCGGCGAACTGCCTGCTGGCCCGCCGCCTGATCGAGCGCGATGTCCGGTTTGTTCAACTCTTCCACCAGGGCTGGGACCAGCATGGCGATGTCGTCGGCGGCATCACGCGCCAGGGCAAACAAACGGACCAGGCTTCCGCCGCCCTGGTCACCGATCTCAAGCGCCGCGGGCTGCTTGATGACACCCTCGTGGTGTGGGGCGGCGAATTCGGCCGCACCGCCTACTGCCAGGGCAAGATGGCGAATAACAACTACGGCCGCGACCACCATCCCCGCTGTTTCAGCCTCTGGCTCGCGGGCGGCGGGGTGAAAGCCGGCTACACCCATGGGCTGACCGACGATTACGGCTACAACATTCTCGACGGCGCCGTCCACGTGCACGATCTGCATGCCACCATGCTCCATCTCATGGGGGTGGATCATGAGAAACTCATCTTCAAGACCCAGGGCCGCTATTTCCGCCTGACCGATATCGCCGGCCATCTGGTAAAGCCCATTCTGGCCTGACCTGGCCACTGTCCCCGCTGCCCGGAGCTTCAGGTCCCGGCCGGTGTCCGCAGTTGCAGCAGTTCCTCGGCCCGCGCGCTGACTTCCCGGAAACGGGCCGCGTTTGCGGGGAGTTTGATGTCCTCATCAAACGTGGGAATCATGGCTTTCATCCGGGCATGGCCTTCGGGAGTGCGCAGCAGGCGAGGGAAGCATTTGCGGATGACTTCCAGCATGATATTGACCGAGACCGAAGCCCCCGGCGAGGCCCCCAGCAGAGCGGAGAGGGTGCCGTCGGCATTGGAGATAACCTCCGTGCCGTAATGAACAATCCCGGCCTGTCCGTCGGTTTTTTTGATGGCCTGCACGCGGATCCCGGCATCGATCAACCGCCAGTCCTCCGCCTTGGCAGCGGGATAAAACACCTGCAGGACGTTCATGCGGTCCGCCATGCTCTGGGTGCCTTGCTGAATGAGATACCGCACCAGTCCGAGATTGTGAAAACCGATCCGGATCAGTGCCGCGATATTGTCAGGACGGATCGACCGCGGCAGATCCGCCACACTCCCGTTCCTGCCGAGAAACTTGGTGGTCCATGCCGCAAATGGCCCGAAGAGCAAAGTCTTTTTCCCATCCAGCATCCGCGTATCGAGATGCGGCACCGCCATGGTCGGAGCGGCCTCCAGCGCCTGCCCGTAAACTTTGGCCGAGTGCCTCGCCACGATTTCCGCATTGTCACAGATAAGCCATTGCCCCCCGATGGGAAAGCCCCCGAGGCCTTTGGCTTCCGGAATCCCGGACTTTTGCAGGAGTGGCAGACTGCCGCCGCCCGCGCCGATGAAGACAAATCTGGCGCGGTTCAGCCGCACCTCATTGGTGGCCAGATTGCGGATGCTGACCTCCCACCCCTCTTTCGTTTGACGCAGTCCGGTCACCCGATGTCCCGTGGCGACCCCGCAGCCTTCCTGCTGTCCCAGCCAGCCGAGCAACTTGCGGGAAATCCCGCCGAAATTCACGTCGGTGCCGCCCTCCATCCTGGTGGCGGCGATGGGCACTCCGTTGCGTCCTTCCAGCAACAGCGGTGCCCAGGCGGCGATTGTCCCACGGTCGGTGGTGTATTCCATCCCGGAGAAAAAATGATGGGCGGCCATCCCGGCATGGCGGGCTTTGAGAAAATCCACCTGCTCCTGCCCATGCACAAAACTGAGATGCTGAATCGGCTGAATGAACTCGCCGGGGCTCTCCACCATGCCGCTGGCGACGGCATAACTCCAGAACTGCTTGGTGTGCTCGAACTGCTCGAAAATCCCGATGACCCTGTCCACGTTCACCGATCCGTCCGCTTCGCGTTCCGGGGTATAACTCAGTTCACAGAGCCCCGCATGGCCGGTGCCGGCATTATTCCAGCCATCGGAACTTTCCCGGGCCAGTCCCTCCGCGGATTCATACACCTGGATGGTCAGCCGTGGCTCCAGCCGTTTGAGCATCGCTCCCAGATGGGCGGACATGATGCCGCTCCCGATCAGAATCACGTCAGGATTCCCCATTTGGTTCATCGGCGGTGAAGCTGGGCTGGTCTGTTGAAGTCTGGGGCCCATTGCTTTCTGACAGGGTCACGACCCGTGCCCTGCCCCTTGGCTCCTGTAATATTTTTCATGCGCGGAAAGTATTACACCGCGTCTGCTCCGTCAAGATGGCAGCCCGGGCCACCGGCGGGCGGACCGGGCAGTCCGGACGAAAGTCCTTTTGCACCAAAGGATTATCAAAGCCAGCGCCCGTGAAAACGGTCAAGTTGTCCATTCTCGCGGCTTGCAATCCCCCTGATGCTGGATAGGGAAACCATTGAAAGAACACCCACCCCGGGAGCCTCCTGCGTGGGAGTGTCCCCCCTCCCTTTTCCGGATGAAATCTCTTTTCCTCTGCAGCGTGGTGCTGACAGCCACGATGCCGGTAGCACCCGCCTCCACCGTGGTGCTTCCGGGGAACAACCTGCTGGTCAATCCGGGCTTCGAAACCGGCAACCTATCCGGCTGGTCCACGGGAGGAAAACACGGCGGAATCGGCGCTTCCCTTGATGGGGTCAAACTGCCCGTGACCTCCGCCCTGCCAGAGACTCAGCCCACCCTCTACATTCAAAGTTGGCAGAATGTCCGGTCCGGATCCTATGGCGCCTACGCCATCACGGCGGGGGACAACCAGCCGGTCTTCCGGGAATTTGCCAGCTTCTGGCAAATGGTCAGCACGCCCTCCGCCCAATACCGGATCGGTTTCCAGATGACGACCGACAACGATATCGGAGGCTTTGGGCTGGCCGCCGCGCTGGATGACCAGCGTCTCGCGATTTTTGTGGATGACATCTATCACCCCTTCCTGGTCCCGAAGTTCAGCACCGCCCCCCTCTCCAGAAACTTTGTGGGGGGAACCACCCCGGAATCCTTTGTGGAATTCGCCATCGAGATGCCCCTGACCGATGGTCTCCACAAGATCGAGTTCCGCCTCAGCGCCAGCGGCACCAGCCGGGCGGGCATTTCCATGGATGACACCTTCGTGAGGGCAATTCCGGAACCTTCCCTCCTTTCCCTTGGCGGCACCGCCCTGGCTATGATGCTGCTGCGCCGTCAGCGGAATCATGGGCCCAACCAGAGACCCGGATCAGATCCTCACCGTGGCGCATGACCCGGGCTCATCCCGAGGGAACGCTTCTTATTTTTCCGTGACAGGGCCGGCCGGGGTGATCGGCACGTTGATCATGGCATAGGGGGCCGGTGGGCCGGGCAACCACGAGCCTTTGCCAAACAGCAGGCCGCGCAAGTGTGATGGATCCTGCGGCTGGAAATCAGACAGGCTGAGCCGCACGCGGTATCCGCTGCCGTCCCTTTGCCAGTTTTGCGGCGGGTGGGAACAAATCAGATTGTCGGAGGAGAAGAATTGCGGCGCGGATGGCAGGGCCAGGCCTGCCGGAGGAATGGCCGTGAGTTCAACCTCTTTTTCAAAACGGCGGGCGGTCAGGATCCATCCTGACAGCACCGGGGGCTGCTGGGCGGCGAGGGCTTCAAATTCAGGAGCCCACACCGGATCAGGGGCCGAGGCCGCACCGGCCTGGAGATTAAGGGACAGCTTGGCATGACCAGGATTGCAGGTGCGGTAACAGCACATCCAGGTGGCCTCTACGGGAAAGTCGAGCCGCCCCGGTTTCAGGTCCGCAGGAGCCTTGATGGGAAGGGCCACCAGCACCGCGCGTTCGAACCCATGCACATTGATGGCGGCCATCTTGACTTTGTCGGGCGGCGGGTAAATCAGGGCGCCGGCCGTGAAGCCCGGCGGGAGCTCCGGGTTCAGTTTGGTGGGCACGCCGGCCAGGCCGGGGTTTTGCCAATAAGTATGATAGCCGGGCTCGTGCTCCAGCCACAGCCCGAGATGGAAGGTCTGGCCGGGCTGGATGACTTTCGCATCCGCGACCAATTCGACGGCAAGCCCTTTGCCGGTGAACGAAGGCGGCCGCTCCTCCGCCCGGGCCGGGAAACCCATGGCCATGGAAAAGAAGAGCAGAATATACGGGATTTGAATCACAGGGAACATACCAGGGACATATGGAAGCTTTATCACGAGCGCCACCGGGACCATGGAGAACCGGACAAAAGGGAAGGAATCCTCTGGCCGCCCCGTAATCCCACTTATAGAATATAGAAACCCTTTCGCGATGAACCTCCGCCCTGCTCTCCTCCTTTGGCCCTTCCTCAGCCTGGTTTCTGCTTTGCCCGGGATGGCGCAGGACACCGAGGCCCGTCCGGCCCCGGGACATTCGCTTCATGGCAACAACTTCAGCGAGGGCCCCCGCCGGAAGGGCCCGCTGCTGCCCGGCATGGGCGCGGTGTCCTTTCCGGTGACCACCACCAGTCCGGAAGCCCAGCAGTGGTTCAATCAGGGGGTGGGGCAATTGCATGGCTTCTGGTATTGGGAAGCGGAACG
>JAYUWQ010000039.1:0-2355 GCA_043753485.1 bacterium | reverse complement strand
CCCAGTTGCTCTGCCAAACCTCCATCCCCCGCGATCCCGTGTTCCTGAAGGCTTCGGCCGCCGGGGTGCCACTTGGCCTCCTGCACCGGAATCCTCCGGCCGCGGCCCACGTCTTCGACCAGTTGGCCGCCGAACTGGAACCACGTCTCCAACTCCAAGCCCCTGACTCCGCCAATGAATACACTCGGCTCATGGATTGATCAGGAAGCCCTCGCCGGCATGGCGCGGGATATCGCCCCAGCGGCTTCAGACGCGGCGCCGTGGTTTGTCGACGCCGCCACTCCGGTGACCCGGCTGATGGCCGATGACTTCCGCCTGCCCGAGCACTTTGCGTCGGCCCCATTCCCGGGTCCCCCCGCTTCCATGGCTGCTCCGGAGCGGGAGAAAGTCCGTCATTTCCTCGACAATATCCGGCACAAAGCCGAGCAATCGGGGCTCATTCCCAAACCCGGTGCGGGGGAATCCCCGGCTCATGTGGTCACCGCCTCCGACCTCCCGGCCTGGGGAACCCCGGTCCCGATGCCGGCCCCGGAGTTGTCCGCCATCCCCCCGCGCCGCCACGTGCCGCATTTCGAGGTGCCCCTCGGCCCGCTGGCCACCCGTCTGCGGGCCCTGACGGATTGGATCCGCCGTCAGATCGATTCCGCCGACATTTTCATCATCGATGCCCAGGGCTGTCCTGTCAGCGACCGGGAAGCCTCAGGAGAAATCGTGGCGGGAGCCGTGCTGCTGGCCGAAGCCGCCCGCCGTGCCGCGCCCCATCTTCCTTCGGCAGCGGAAGGGGCCATCTACCTCGACCTCCAGGACGAACGCCGTCTTTGTGTGATCGACACGGCCACCCGTCACGGCATTTTCACCCTCGGGCTGATCGTCCCTGATGCCCTCGCCCCCCGCGCCGCCGACCGCCTCCGCCGCGCCCTCCGCCGCACCGTCGAAGCCGAAGCCCAGCCGCTGGCCTTGCCTCCGCGGGAGCGGTGGTGAAGTTCCGGTGTTCGGAGGCGGCTGGTCCGGCTCCCGGAACAGTCACGCTGGATTTGTTATAACTGGTGATTGGTGCCGCAGGCGCCTTTCTGCACCAGTCCGGCAGGTGGCTCGAGGGTCATCGGGTCGTGGTGGTCGAGGTAGTCCCGGCAGATCGCGAAGAACTCACTTTTTCCCGGGGCACGGCGGATCTGGTTAAGGAATTGACCATCGCCCGTGATGCCGGCTCCGATGAAATTCAGATAACGTTTCATGGAGTGGACGTGGCCGGTTTCGATGGATTCGTCGTGCCAGGTTTCCTCCCACAATTCATGGATGTAACCGAGGACATCGCGCCCTGACGGAAGGGAGACCGGTTGCCCCTGGCGCTGCCGGCGGATTTGTTGGAAGATCCAGGGATTGCGGATCGCACCTCGTCCGATCATGAGGCCTTTGGCTCCGGTGAGGCGCAGGGTTTCTTCGGCCATGTCCGGCGTGGAGACATTGCCGTTGGCGAGAACCGGGCAGGGCAGGGCTTCGGCGATGTGGCGGATGTGGTCGTAGTGAATGCCCCCGCGATACATTTCCAGGACGGTGCGGCCATGGACCGTGACGAGGTCCGGGCGGTGTTTTTGCAGCAGGGGCACCAGGGCATCGGTGACAGGATCGTCGAAACCGATGCGGGTTTTGACGGTGAAGCGTCCGGGGATGGCATCGCGCATGGCCCCGAGCAGGCGGTCCACAAGGGGGAGTTCGCGCAGCAGACCGCCGCCGGCGCATTTTTTGTAAACCACCGGAGCGGGGCAGCCCAGATTCAGGTCAATGGCGGCAATGGGAAGGGCCTGCAGCAGCGGAATGGTGCGGAGAATGGACGGGATGTCATTGCCGATGATCTGGGCGATGACGGGCTGGCCGGTGGGGTTTTGCAGAATGGAATCAACGATCCAGCGCTCCGGCCGGGAGACGGAGTGAACCCGCATGTATTCGGTATAATACAAATCGACGCCGCCATACCGTGCCATGATCCGCCAGAAGGGCAGATGGGTCACGTCCTGCATGGGGGCGAGCGCCAGAGGCGGCTCCCCTCCCTGCACGGCGGCGTCAAAATGTTGTTCCAGATTCACGCCTCAGCCTGCGCGGCAATTGCCGCCGGGCAAGCGCGGGGCGTCAGGGTTTGGCCGGGGTGGCCACGTGGACGAAGGCTCCCTTTTTGTTGCCGACAACAATCTCCGGGGTGCCCTTGCCATTCACCTCGGCTATCATGACCTGGGTGCCGACGCCGGAGTTTTCGTGAATGAGGTGGGGGATGAATTCGGCCGAGCCGCTGGTGCCGCCGCGCTTCACTTCATACCAGTAGATCACGGCGGGATCGTTGGCGCCGGGGTCGCCTCCGGT
>JAYUWQ010000038.1:0-16534 GCA_043753485.1 bacterium | reverse complement strand
CATCATTGAGGGAACGGTGGGAGCGGTGGGGCTGGACAGCCCGATCGGCACGCAGACGTTATTACTCTCAGACGGCAACGGCGGGAACATGTTTTCCGCGAACCAAAGCGGGGCGGTCCGCCGCGTGTTTTTGGAGACGCCAGGCACGAGCTTCGACCGGACTTTGAACCCTGCGGGCGGGGCATCGAGCAATCTTGGAACCGCAGCCAACATCAGCGGTGTGCTGCCTGCGGTGTTCCAACCGCTTTACGGGAACAGTGGCACCGTCAACCTCCTCAACGGCTATGAATTCGGGGGGCTGAACACCTCGGGCACGGTCACCTTCAACGGCACCATCGCCGGGGCCAACGTCAACGCACCCGCCACCGGCTCGGCTGCGGGTGCCGGTGGCACCAATATCATCAGCGTGATCAACAACGTCGCCTTGTCGGCGGTTGGCGGAGGCACCGTTAATTTTACTGAAGTCATCAGCGGAGCCACCGGCGTCACTCCCGGCAGCACGGCTCCGGGAGCCAGTGTGGGCACCGCCAACCTCACCCGCATCACCATCAATCAGTTCCGGAATCACCCGAACCTCGACTCGAACGTGGACGGCCTGCCGGATGCGAATGCGAACCTGCTGGTCGGCACTGCCACCACCGGCACCGTCATCCTCAGCGGAGTCAATACCTACGGCGGCACCACAGAAGTGCTGGGCGGCACTCTGCTGGTGAATGGCAGCATCACCGGGGACACCGTGACCGTTGCCGCAGGCACCACCCTCGGCGGCTCGGGCACCATCAACGTTGGCGTGGCTGCTTCGACGGTCCAGATCAACGGAACCCTCGCTCCGGGAAACTCCGCGGGCATCATCACGACCAACAAGCCGCTCTCATTCAACGGCACCTCCGTCTTCGCCGCCGAAATCAACGGCACCACGGCTGGCACCGGCTACGATCAACTTGCTGTGGGCGGTCCCGCCACCGTCAGCATCGCCGGCACCAGCGTGATCAACCTCTCGCTGGGATATGCGCCTGCCCCCGCCGCGATGTTCACTCTGATTGACAACGCCGGCACGGGCCCCATTTCCGGCACCTTCAGCAATCTGGCAGACGATTCCAACGTCACGCTCTCCTATCTCGGCAACAATTATAACTTCACTGCCGACTATCAGGGCGGCACCGGAAATGACCTCGTGCTCACCGCCCTCATCCCGGAAGTCTCCAGCAGCCTGCTGGCTCTCACCGGGGTCGCCCTGATCGGCCTTTGCCGCCGTCGTCGCCAATAGGTCCCTCGGGTTCTTCCGTCTTTCCGGCACCCGCTGATAATACGTTCAATCCTCCATCTGCCAGCGGCGTTCTCCCCTGCGCCCCGCGGTGGCCTACAGCGTCCTTTCCACCTTAAAAAATATCTGGATCAGGTGTTTCTGCGCAGTTGGCGGGGAATTTGAAATCACACCCTTCGTCAGCCTGGGTGATCTCATCGACCAGCAGACACCAAGGCTGCGGGCGGCCCCCTTCCGTGCCAGTCTGCGCGTCGATCCGGTGCATGGTTGTGCTGCTGCCCCTGCTCGCGTTTTTTCGGTTTTGTGAGCTCCCTATAACTGCTTCCGTTCCGCCATTCTACACATCACTTTCCGATGAGAACTCTTTTTGCGCTTCTTGCCCTTAGTTTTTTAAGCGCATGCCCGGCCTTCGCCGACAATGGGACGACGGCCCCCATCACCTTTTTTTGCTCGCTAGAAAACGATTTATTCAATGCGCTGAAATCGCAAAAATACCCGCGTTTTGATTCAGCACTGATCGCCATCGAACAGGCCCCAACCAATTCTGCCGTGCTCATCCTGGCCGACGGCTATCCCGGAAAACGCACTGAACTTTCCGAACGCGAGCTATCTTTGGCGCAAAAGAAAGGTCTGCGACTGTTTATCGAGTTTCCCGGGACTTTGCCAGGAATCGAGATCGGCCCGGTAAAAACCACCGAATGGGAACGCGGTGTGGTTGCCTCCACCCATTTTGGAGATGCCTTGCCTGCCCTTCGCATTCTGGCTATTCACGATTGTCATTATGTCTCCATCGACGCTCCGAATCCCTGGCTTGTGACGGCGCGTGTGGCCGGTTTTGACTCCGCCATTTTTGGACTGCCGAAAAATGCGGCTCCTCTTCTTTTTGAAATTCCCGAAAGTAAACTGTTGGTGGCGACGACCCGGTTGAGTGGATTTGTCACAGCACGGTTCGCGCCATCCGGAGATTGGAAAACGATTTGGGAAAAAATTCTGGCCTCCCTTGATCCTGAAAATGCGCCTCACAAAATGGAATGGATTCCGGCGGTGCGTCCTGCCTTTGGCGCGGATGAAAAGTTGCCGGAAAATTTTGAACGGAAAGCCTTTGAGGCCTCCGCCGGGTGGATTTTCCAATCGGGACTACTCGTTCAACCTTCACGCCAATCAGAAATTCATGAAGCACTGGCGGCAAATGTGGAAAAAATTTCATCTCCATCAGCCGGGTTGCCCGCCGGCGACGGATCGCTTGGGATTTTGGAAGGTTATGCTTCGGGAATTTTGCACGATGGAAATCAAAACCAGCGGCTTCCCCTTCGTTATGACTGCATCACCACTTCAGCGGTGGTGCTAGCGCTGGATGCATTGCTGAATGAAAACACGCGCAGCGCAAGGACCTCAAGAAACCTGCTCGACTACGCTTACTTTAAGTCCGGAATGTGCGATGGTGCCAGGTCGGACCCGAAGCATGGCGCTTACGGCCTTGTCGCCTGGGGCGCAGTTTCTCCGGCTTGGCTCGTGGCCAATTATGGCGACGACAATGCCAACGGAATTCTCGCCACGATTGTTGCCTCCGCCTCGCTTCATGATCAACGATGGGATGAACCGGTCATGCGCGTGCTGCTGGCGAATTTGCGCACGACCGGAAAACTTGGCTTTCGCGGTGACCGCATCGACGTTCCGGCTCTTGAACACCACGGCTGGAAATATTTTCACGACGCTGCGCCGATCAATTATTCCCCACATTTCGAAGCTTATCTGTGGGCGTGCAATCTATGGGCCTTCCGCGAAACTGGTTATCGCCCGTTTCTGGACAAAACAAAGAATGCCATCGCGATGACCATGAACGTTTATCCCGGCGGCTGGCGGTGGAAGAATAATCTGGAGCGCGCGCACATGCTGCTCTGTTTGGCGTGGCTCGTCCGCATCGAAGACACGGCGGAGCATCGCGAATGGTTGAACCGCGTAGCCGATGATCTATTGAAGTCCCAGTCTGCCTCCGGTGCGATTTACGAAACGCTGGCCGGGACGGGCGGTGGACACTATCAAGTCCCGCAATCCAATGAAGCCTACGGCACTACGGAAACTCCGCTCATCCAAAACAATGGCGACCCGGCGTCGGATCAGCTTTACACGACCGGTTATGCGCTGCTCGGTTTACATGAAGCATTCGGAGCCACGGGCGACAAAAAATTCCGGGATGCCGAAAATAAACTGACGGAATTTTTGTGTCGCATTCAGATTCGCTCGAAAGCTATTCCGTATCTGGACGGCTGGTGGTTTCGTGCGTTCGATGATCGGCGCTGGGAATTTTGGGCAAGTTCCGCCGATATCGGTTGGGGCGCGTGGTCACTCGAAGCGGGTTGGGGTCCGGCGTGGACTGCGGCCGTTCTGGGCCTGCGCGAAAAGAAAACGACGTTGTGGGAATTAACAGAAAACAGCCGCGTTTCGGAACACTTTGAAAAAAACCGCGCTGCCATGGAATTGCAAAAATAACCCCAACGATGCCGAAGCTCCGTTGACTATTGTCGCGGCGATGGGCCTGCGAGAGTCGAGAGCACCACATCCGCATATAGCCGGTGACCGAAGTCGTTGGGATGGTTCAGGCCGTTTCCGCTGAGGTCGAGGACGCTTGTACGTTCGAGCAGAGCGAGCCACATGGAGGTCACATCCGCGACCGCAATTTTGGGGCCGGCGAGCGTTTGCAATGTTTTGGCGTAAACGGGGTAAAACAACGGTTTGGCATGTTTCCACTCGGGGTTGGCGGTCATCGGCGAGACGAGGATCACGTCGCAGTCCGGGTTGGCAGCGTGCAGTTGATAGATCATCTGGCGGATCGTCGCACCAAACTTCTCCGGGGGGATTTGGCTGGAAGCATCATTCATTCCGAACGCGCAAATGAAAAGATCGGGCTTCTCCGCGATCGCCGCCTCCATCCGGGTCAGTCCCGAAGCGACATCCATGCCGCCGACTGATAGATTTTTAAGCGTAACCGCAGTTCCGAAGCGCTCGGCTAGGCCGGCGGTCACGCACGTTGAAGGGTTGCGCTTGTGCTTCCGCACCAAAGTTCACGACCGCAGTGATCGCCGGTTTTGTGCCCCACAACCCGCCATAGTGCACCACCCCAAGCCAGGTGATCACCGGCCCGTCCAGTGTGTGCAGTTGGGTGCACGGGGTGATAGACCCGATGCTCGAACTCGGATTGAGTGCCCAATGCATTTATCCGGATCTGGCGTCCGGGCATGGAATTGGCGGCTTCTATCCATCCTTTCGTCATAATTTGATCCCGGGACGATATCGTACTGCATAACTCGAGATTCCCGAAGCAGCGCTTCGCCCATAAACCGGCGAAAAGATTGTCCCCCTCCCTCTTGAGGGGAAAAGGCTAGCCCCCTCAGGGTCAGAACCCCACATAACTTCGGTTGAAACTGGAACCTGCCCCGGCTGCTAAGCCTGCCCTATTCCGGCCAACAACCTGCCCCCAATCGGCACCCCTGTCTCAATCTTCCTTCCTGTCTACAAAGGTTGTTACTCGGCGAAGTCCGGGGACCCGAAGAGTTTCGTCGACGTAAGATGCCCTTTCTCTGATCTCGGCACTACGACCGGAGCGATCTGCAAAAGCTTTTCCCAGCTTGTTTCTTACCCGCTTTCGCTATGAATCCGTAGGGCAGCAAGTCAGCTCACCATGTAAAACCCTCTACCCCAGAGGCTTATGCGGAATCCTGCGCTTTTCGCCCCCGGTTAAATCCCTAACGATACGGGTGCAGCAGTGGTGCTGCGCAAAGATTGCGGCCAGCGGCCGTCTGGTGTGCCCATTCAGCTTAAGGAGATTCCCGATCCGACAGGAATCAGGGGGTGGACACGAGGATGCGCCTCATGGAGCTAAACCAAAGCGAGGAGCCGGCTGGGGGAGGTTTGGTGAAGGAAAGATGCAAATGGTAGGTTTGGCCGGGTTGCAGGTCGCGGGCAGGGTCCGAACGCTTGTCCCATGCCAGAATGAATCCGGTAAGGGAGGGCTCCGGAAGCCAATTGCTGTATTCGGCGGTATCGGAGTCCATCGAAATGGTCTGCACTTTGCCGGCGGAGTCGACTATTCCGAGGGTGCCGCGAAACCCGGGAAGGCGCTTGGCCGTGCCGGGAACTCCGATGAGGAAATGATGCGGCGGATTGAACTCCGGTCGGAATTCCAGTTCCACCTCACGGGAGGCCAACTCTGTGATGCGCTGGGCGGTTGGGCTTTCGACCCGCAAGCGGCCCGCGAAACGCATCAGCAAACCAATGCCGCAGCCCGCCATCAAAAGCGTGCCTATCACCAGTGGTGGTTTGAGGGTCATGATCTGAGGGGCATTCGCCTGCCAAATTCAATAAAGATCAGGATGCTGGAGGCGATAAGGATAAGCGCCATTTATTCGCTTCCGGAGAACAATCGCGATGATTGTACCAAACGGAAACACGATAAGCCAAAACAGTGATCCTCCCATGAAAGCGCTATGAAGCCACCGGGGCCTGAAAGAGAAGGCAAAGATGGCAAGACAAACGAGGCCGATTCCAACCGCACTGATGCCATAACCCATCATAGTCGCCATCAATGCATCCCCCATGGCGCTGCTGGAAGGGCTGGGGTCCGTGGCCGCTGTGGATGGGGACATCCCAGTGAAGCTGCGAGTCATTGCGGTCACTATCATGTAGAAACCAGCGAGGGGCGCAAACAAACAGATTGCACCCGCGACTGCCAGGAAGCGTCCAATCGTCGATGCCGGTCTGATGACGGGAGACTCAGAGACCGGGGTATCCATAAGTGCTTGTTCCTCGGTTAGCCGATGCTGGCGAGGGGGTTCTCCGGGAGTTCCTTCTGCTGCCAGGGGAGGCCGTAGAGGTTCAGGTCGTGCATGAAGGGATCGGGGTCGTGCTGTTCCATGTTCCAGACGCCGGGCTTTTTCCACTTTCCTTCCAGCACCATCTTGGCGCCGATCATGGCGGGGACGCCGGTGGTGTAGCTGACGCCCTGGGCGCCGGTTTCGGCATAACATTCTTCATGGTCGCACTCGTTCCAGATGAAGTAGTGTTTTACCTGGCCGTCCTTCACGCCGGTGATGGCGTCGCCGATGCAGGTGCGGCCTTTGGTGAGGGCGCCGAGGCTGGCGGGGTCGGGCAGGATGGCCTTGAGGAACTCCAGCGGGATGACGTCCTGCCCCTGGAATTTGATGGGGGTGATGCTGGTCATGCCGATGCCTTCGAGGACGCGGAGGTGGGTGAGGTAGTTGTCGGAGAAGGTCATCCAGAAGCGCATCCGTTTGGCGGAGGGGAAGTTTTTGGAGAGGCTTTCCAGTTCCTCATGATAGAGGAGATACATTTTTTTCGGTCCCACGCCGGGGAAATCGAAGGTGGTGCCGAGGGAGATGGGGTCGGTTTCCTGCCAGGCGCCGTTTTCCCAGAAGCGGCCTTTGGCGGTGACTTCGCGGATGTTGATCTCGGGATTGAAGTTGGTTGCGAAGGGCAGGCCGTTGCTGCCGGCATTGCAGTCCACGATGTCGAGGGTGTCGATGCGGTCGAAGTGGTGTTTCGCGGCATGGGCGCAGAAGACATTGGTGACGCCGGGGTCGAAACCGGAGCCGAGCAGGGCGGTGAGGCCGGCTTTCTGGAAACGCTCCTGATAGGCCCACTGCCAGTGGTATTCAAATTTCGGGACATCGCGGGGTTCGTAGTTGGCGGTGTCCACGTAGTCGACCCCGGCTTCGAGGCAGGCATCCATCAGGGTGAGGTCCTGGTAGGGCAGGGCGACGTTGATGAGGATGTCGGGTTTGAATTCCTTGAGCAGTTTCACGGTGGCGGGCACGTTGTCGGCATCCACCGCGGCGGTGCGGATGGCGATGCCTTTTTTGGCCATGATATCGGCGGCGATGGCGTCGCAGCGGGACTGGGTGCGGCTGGCGAGCATGACTTCGCCGAAGACGTCGGCGGAGAGTTGGGCGCACTTGTGGGCCACGACGCGTCCGACGCCGCCGGCACCGATGATGAGAGTCTTTTTCATAGGAGAAAGGAACGGGAAGCCGGAGCGGGAGCGCCGCCGGTGCGGGCTTTCTGCCACCGGGGCGGGGACAGTCAATGGAAAGCTGCCGAATCTTTAACCGCGGCCGGGCCGCAAAGGGTCTTGAAGCGCGCCCGCCGCAGCACTAGGAAGAGCGCGATGAATAAACTCCTCGCGGAATTCCTCGGCACTTTTTTCTTTTGCGCGGTGGCGTTGCTTTCCGGCAATCCCCTCGCGGCGGCCGGCGTTCTGGCGGTCACGGTCTATGCCCTTGGTTATGTCTCCGGAGGGCATTTCAATCCCGCCGTCAGCCTGGCGGTGTGGTTGCGCGGCCAGCTGGATAAGGGGGAAATGCTGCGTTTTTGGGGGGCGCAGGCGGCGGGCGCGGTCACCGCTTTTCTGATCTATAAACTGCTGGGGAGTTCCCACGACGTGATCCGCAAGCTGGAAACACCGGCCTTCCGCGCCTTGCTGGGGGAAACCGGTTTCACGTTCCTGGTGGCCTTCACCTGGCTCCATGTGCGGACCGCCCGCCAACAACTGGGCAACGCCTACTTTGGGGCGGCCATCGGGCTGGCCCACTACGCCGGCGCCAGCAGCATCGCCCGGATTTCCGCGGGAGCGTGCAATCCGGCACTAGGCCTCGCCTTCGTGCTGGCCGGTCTCGTGCCCGGCTGGATGATCCTGATTTATCTGCTGGCCGGTTTGATCGGCGGCGGGGCGGCGTCCGTAATTTACCGTATGCTGAATCCGAACGACTAAGCCTGCCGCTGGTCCCCGTCCGGCAGCACACCCGCTCCAACCCTTTTCCCGTCCGCCATGTCATCCCAATCTTCCTACACCTGGAGCACCCGCTTCCTCACGCTGTTCGCCGCCTGCACGGCCCGCTTTAAAAAAGGCGATACCGACTTCCATGGCTACTACTCGCCCGACGATTTGGCCTTCCTCAGCTCCATCGGCTACAAATCCCGCGAGTTTTTTGATTTTGTGGAAGACCACGTGAACTACGGCGATCCCACCCCGGAGACTTCCCTGCTGGTCGCGGCGGTGCGCCGGGACTATCTGAAAGTCATCCAGCACGGTCAGTTGAGCTCCCAGGAAACCACTCCCGGCCAGCTGCCTCCCAAACCGCAGGAAATCGACGGCATCCCCTGGCTGCCGCGCCTTATCGTCAAGGCCCGCCTCAAACTGCGCGGGGAGATGGACCCGGAGATCATGTATGGCTGCGGCGGCGACCGGCAGTTCTTCATCAAATACGATATCCATCCCGCCGATTTCCTCCGCACCGTCTGGGCGGCTGGGGACGATGATTTGAAGATCATCGACTACGTGAAAAAACACGCCTGATTTCCGGGCATCGCGGCGATCCTGCCGGCGAATCATTTTAACAACCTGCGCCATGGAGGGCGCTTCCCACCGCCATGCAAAAACTTCCGCACTACCTCCGCCTTGCGGCGGGTCTCCTGCTGTTCAGTCCCTGGGCGGCCTGGGCAGATCCGGCAACGCCACCAGCGAAGGCTTCCGAAGCCACGCCCGCCGGGGCCGCGCCGGTCGTGGCGGCGGGTCCGGATTACGTCAGGATGGCGGAAGACGACAAGAGCAACCGGCTCGAAGTCAGCGTAGCCACCTTCACCCTGCCGGATGGGCGTATCGTGGATCTTTTTGGTGTCGTCCACCTCGCCGATGAGGCCTATTACCAGGACGTCAATCAACGCCTCGGGACCTATGATGCGGTGCTCTTCGAACTGGTGGGTGATCCCGCGGCCCTGCAAAATCCGGCGGCCCCGGACCCCACGGTGCCCGCGCCGCGGCCGCATCCCCTGCGGGGCCTCCAGCAAGGCATCGGCAATGTCTTCAAGCTGTCGTTCCAGTTGGAACAGATCGACTACACCCGGCCGAACTTTGTGCATGCGGATGCCAGTGCCGAGGAGTTTTCCAAAATGCAGGCGGAGCGCGGCGAATCCATGATGAAGCTGCTGCTGAAGTCCTTCGAACTCAGCAACGATCCGGCCTTCAAGGACAGGATCGGCGATGCCGGGGAGCTGGGCCTGGCGGATCTGGTGATGCTGTTTTACAGCCAGAAGAGTATGCTGCGCATCAAGGGCATCTTCGCCAAACTGCTCGCGGAAAGTGAGCAACTGATGGCGGGGGGACTGCTCGAGAAGGACAATGCGATCATCGATGGCCGCAATGATGTGGCTTTGAAAAAACTGAACGAAGTCCTCACTGATCCAGCCAAAAAACGTGTCGCCATCTTTTATGGGGCCGGCCACATGCCTTCCATGGAAGCGGCCCTCAACGAACGGCTGAAGGCAAAGCGGACCGGCGAAACCTGGCTGGCCGCCTGGACGATGCTTCCGGCGGTGAAACCGAAGCCGAAACCCTGAATACGGGAGCCATATCCAATGCCGTCATATTCCCTTCCGGTCCTTGCCGGTATCCTGCTGCTGGCCCTGGGCCCGGCTTCCGCCCAGGACGCAGCGCTTTCGGCCGCCTCCCTCTGGAATGTGCCGCAACTGCTGGCGGTGCCACCGGCTGCGGAGACCGGTGCTCCTGATGGCCTTACCAGACCGGTCTGGTATGCCGGAGAATCTTACCAAGGGAAACCGACCCGGATCTTCGCGTGGCTGGGCGAGCCTGCGGGCGGGGCCGCCTCCGGCAAACATCCGGCGGTGCTGCTGGTGCATGGCGGAGGAGGAAAGGCTTTTCAGGACTGGGCCCGGCATTGGGCGGAGCGGGGTTACGTGGCCCTGGCCATGGATACGGCCGGGCAGGGGCCCGACGGAAAGCGTCACGCCGAGGGTGGACCCGGACAGGATGATGGCATCAAATTCAAGGATTTCACCGATCACGAGGCCAAGGACATGTGGACCTATCATGCGGTGGCGGCGGTGTTGCGGGGGCACGCACTGCTGGCCTCGCTGCCGCAGGTGGATGCGGCACGCATCGGGGTCACGGGCATCAGCTGGGGTGGCTACCTGACTTGTCTCACGGCGGGACTGGATCCGGAATTGAAAGCAGCGGTGCCGGTTTATGGCTGCGGATTTCTGGGCGATAACAGCTTCTGGCGCGACGGCTCCCTCGCCGCGCTTCCCCTGGAGGCGCGGGACCGCTGGCTCAAGCTGTTTGATCCCTCACAAGTCATCGGCAAGGCGGTTTGTCCCGTGATGCTGGTCAATGGCATGCACGATTTTGCCTATCCGGCGGACAGTCATGGCAAAACCGGGCGTCTGGTCCTGGCCGGGCAGCGGCAATGGTCGTTGCGGGTGGACATGGCGCACGGGCACATTTGGAATTTCCCGGAGGTGGATGCCTTCATGGATCAGCACCTGAAACCGGGAAGTATTCCATTGGTGCGGCTTGGGGAAATCCGTCAGGAGGGGGAGGTTGTGACTGTGCCGGTGGGGCCCGGCACTCCGGCAGCGGGGGCATCCCTGCATTTCACCACGGATACCGGGGCGTGGCAAAACCGGCGGTGGGAAACGCGCCCGGCCACCGTGACCGGATCGGCCCTGACGGTGCCCCTGCCGGCAGAACGGCCGCTCGCTTTTTTCCTGGCCGCCACGGATGCCCGGGGGTTCACCACCAGCACGGATTGTCAGGAAACCGGTGCCGGGGCGAACACCGCCACGGTGCCCCGTGACCGGTTGGAGCAGGATTTTTATGATTGGAACCAACGGCACGAAGCCATCGTGAAAACGGGCCCGGCGTTGCGGCCGGAGATTGTGTTCATCGGCGATTCCATCACGCACCTCTGGGGCGGGTTGCCGGACGAGCCGAAAGGCAACCGGGGCAAGGAGGCGTGGGATCAGTTGTTGGCCGGCCGGCCGGCGCTGAATCTCGGTTTTGGCTGGGACCGCACCCAGAATGTGCTCTGGCGGATCGACCATGGGGAACTCGATGGATTGAAACCGAAGCATTTGGTGGTGCTGATCGGCACCAACAATCTGGCGGGCACGCCCAATGCCCGGGAAAATACCCCGGCGGAAATCGCGGAAGGCATTGCCGCGGTGGTGTGGCGGGCCAAGGCCAAATGTCCGGGAGCCAGGGTCGTCCTCATGGCCGTCTTCCCGCGGGGCGCGACGCCGGATCAGCCGGTGCGCCGGAAGGTGGACGCGATCAATGCCCTGCTGCCGGCGGTCGCCAGGGAGACCGGGGCAGCGCTGCTGGATATCGCGGCCAAATTTTGGGAAGCGGACGGGACGATTTCCAAGGAAATCATGCCTGACGCCCTGCATCCGGGCCCGCAGGGTTATGCGGTCTGGGCGGAGGCGCTGCGGCCCTTGCTGGCGAGGTAGCGGGGATTTCAAACCTGTTTACGGTCCCTTGCACCGGCCTTTCCGGGCGGCATGATGCGGCATGAGCGAACCTTTGAAAATTCTCGTGACTGGCTGCCGTGGCCGGATGGGCGAAGCCGTGGCGCGTTGTGCCGGACTGGATGCGGAAGTCACTGTGTCCGGGAAAATTGATGCCGGGGACGATCTGCCGGCGGCCCTCGCGGGCTGTGATGCGGTGGTGGATTTCAGTCATCATACCTTCACCCGGGATCTGGTGACGGCGTGCCGGGATCAGGGCAAATTGCTGGTGATCGGCACCACCGGGCTCAGTACCGAGACCGAAAGTTTCATCCGCGGGACTTCCCAAACCCTTCCGATCGTTTTTGCCCCGAACTATTCCGTGGGGGTGAACACCCTGTTTTGGCTGACCCGCAAGGCCACGGAGATTCTCGGGGCTGATTTCGATCTGGAAGTGGTGGAGATGCATCACAACAAAAAGATCGATTCGCCCAGCGGCACCGCACGGCGTCTGGCGGAGATTCTTTGTGAGGTGGAGGATCTCTCCTACGACAAGGATGTGCGGCATGGCCGGTTCGGCAATGTAGGGGCCCGGACCAAACGGGAAGTGGGGATGCATGCGGTGCGCGGCGGCGACGTGGTGGGCGACCACACCGTGATCTATGCCGCCCAGGGCGAGCGGGTGGAACTGACCCACAAGGCCAGCAGCCGCGATACCTTTGCCCAGGGCGCGATCCGTGCCGCCAAGTGGCTGCGGGGTCAAAAAGCCGGACTTTACGACATGCAGGATGTGCTGGGGTTACGCTAGGAATTCCGGAATCTGCTGCCCGCATGAATGCTTCTCCCCATGCTCCCGCCGGTCTGACGGCTTATGGAATTGCGCTCGGTTCCAACGTCGGGGACCGGCTCAGCCATCTTCATGCGGCGCTGGGGGCCTTGGCCGGACTGGGGGAGGTGACGGCGGTGTCGCCCGCCTATCAAACAGCTCCGGTCGATTGTCAGGCGGATGCTCCGGTATTTTTGAATGCGGTAGCGGAGTTGCACAGTGCTCTGGAACCGGTGGCGCTGCTGGAAGGCTTGCGGGGCATTGAACGCGGGCTGGGCCGGCCGGACCGCCGGCCGCAGAATTCGCCGCGGCCGATCGATCTGGATATTCTGTACGCCGGGTCGCGGGTGGTGCAGGAGGATTCCCTGACCGTCCCGCATCCGCGGCTGCACCTGCGGCGGTTTGTGCTGGAGCCGCTGGCCGCGATCCGGCCCACGCTGATTCTGCCGGGGTTTTCCGTGAATGTCAGGACGTTGCTCGACCGGTTGGTGAGTGATGAACCGCCGCTGCTGCGTTATGCCGATCTGGGGGGAGCCGGGATGCCGGAAAATTTGGCAGGGAAGTGGGCGGCCTTGGTTGCGTTGAAACCAGCAGGACGGCAGGTGGTTTGCCTGACGGCAGGTGATTACGCGACCGCGCGGTTGCTGGACGAGGGCGGGGTGGACCTGATCCTGGCCGGCGACAGTCTGGGGATGGTGTTGCTGGGTTACGAGGATACGGTGGATGTGACTTTGGCGGAAATGGTGCACCATACCCGGGCGGTGCGGCGCGGGGTGAAACGGGCGCCGGTGCTGGGTGATTTGCCATTCCACACCTACACGACCCCGGAGCAGGCAGTGGCCAGTGCGAAGGCTCTGGTGCAGGCCGGGGCAGATGGCGTGAAGCTGGAGGGCGGGGTCTCCATGTTGCCGCAGATCAAGGCGATTCTGGCGGCGGGGATTCCCGTGGTGGGGCACATCGGGATGTTGCCGCAAAGTGTCAGGGAGGAGGGCGGCTACAAAAAGAAGGGCAAAACCGAAGCGGATGCCGCCTGGTTGCTGGCTGATGCCCTCGCCTTGGATGAAGCCGGGGTGGTGGCCATGGTTCTGGAAGGGGTGGTGGCGGCGGTGGCGGCGGACATTTCCCGCGCGGTAAAGTGCCCCACGATCGGGATCGGCGCCGGCAAGGATTGTGACGGTCAAGTGCTGGTCACCGCCGATCTGGTGGGGGCGTTTCCCTGGTTCCGCCCGCCGTTTGCCCAGGCCAGAGGGGACGTGGCCGGGGTGATCCGGCAGGCAGTGGTGGAGTTTTCGGAAAGTGTCAGGGAGTAGGCGTCAAACTTCGAAGAAACAGGTGAATTCCTGCCGGTTATACGTCAGGTGGGTCAGGGAAATCAGGGAGAGCTGCGCGGCGGAGGCATCGCGCAGGGTCAGGCGGATGGCGTCCTGCACGGCGGCGCAAGTGGCAGCGCCGGGCGTTTTCAGGGTGAAAACAATCAGGCCCCCGGGGCGCATGAACTGAGTGAGGCGGATGACCTGGCGCAGGGCATGGCGGGCGTCGCCATTCATGTCGCAGAGCAGGGCATCGTAAATGGTGCCGCCAGGCGGATGGAAGGTAGCGACGTCGGCTTTGGTGAAGATCAGCCCGGGGTGGTGGTCGAGGCGGTGGTCGAGCGGGGCGCGGTCGAGGGCGGTGACGCGGTAGGATCGGTTCAACAATTCCGAGGTCATGCCGCCGGGGCTGGCGCCGAGTTCCAGCCAGTGGGATCCCTCAGGCAGGGCAGGGCGGTGGAGCTTCAGATAGTGCAGGGCCTCGGCGATTTTGGCTCCGGCGCGGCTGATGGTGCCGGCGGCGCCCTGACTGACAAATTTGGTGCCGCCGGGATGGAAGCCATTGCTTTGGCGCGGGGATTGCATTCCGGCAAACAGTCCTTCCTTGCCCGCGAGGCAGAAGAGGGTGGGCTTTTCCGGGTCCTGTTCCTCTGCCGGGGCGGAGCCTGACAGACCGGGGAAAAGCTGCAGGGTGCGGCCCCGGAGATTGGAGGCGAGGCTTTTGTAATAACGGTCCGGCGCCCCGGCCTGGAGGGGCCCCATCTGGATGGACTGGGGCTGGAGCGGGCCGAACTTTTTCAGGAGAGTCTGCGCGGCTTTTTCGATGAAGTTTTCCATCTTCGGCGGATGGCAGGGCCAACTGTGCTGGATCGGAAGATTCCAGGAGAGGAAAGGCGCTGCAGGGCTCTGCCGGATCGGGCCCGGATCGGCCAGGCGGATCAGATGGTATTCCGGGCCCAGCGGGGTGGAGGAGGCGACGCCCAGCTGGGGGAGGATTTCCGGGTTCCAGGGCGCGAAGACTTCGGGCAGGCGGATCAGCCAATTGGTCAGGGCAGGTTCTCCAGGGGGAGCAGTGGTCATGCGGGATGTATCACGGACAACGGGGCGGGGAAATGAAAAAAGACAGGGCCCGTTGCCGGACCCTGTCTGGAGGAATGATGCGGGTTTGGATCAGGAGAGTTTCCACTCACCGCGGTAGGCATACTTCAGCCAGGCAGGGTCGGTGCCCGGGCCTTTGAAGTTCATCGCCGCGGGGTCCCAACCGAAGCCGGTGCCCTGGTAATAACCAATGTTCATCAGGTTGCAGACCGTGGCGCTGCGGGCCCCGATGATTTCATGGGTGCAGGATTTCTGGCGGCTGCGCACACTGGAGAGGAAATCCTGGAGGTGGTTCCCGTTTTTGGTGCGGTAGAGCATCACCTTGGGCTCCTTGAGCAGGGTGGCATCGAGTTTGGCGATTTCGCGGTCGAGGGAAGTATTGCTGCCTTTATCCCCGAAACTGGCGAGGGTCTGGCCCTTCACGATGACTTCGATCCTGCCGCGGTTGACCTTCACGGAGCCTTCGCTGCCGGTGATATCCACGCCGTAGCCACTGTTCTGGTGGGTGACGGTGACGCCATTGGCGTAAACCAGCTGGGCGCCTTCCTTGAGGCCTTTCTGGTTGCCGGGGATGCGGACTTCCACGGGGCCGCTTTCGTCCATGCCGAGCGCCCACTGGGCGATATCGAGGTGGTGCGCGCCCCAGTCGGTGACGTAACCACCGCCATATTCCTTGAAGAGGCGCCAATCCGGGAAGTTGTCATGCACCCCGCGCGGGGAGAGCACTGAACTGTAGGCACGGGAAGGAGCGGGCCCGAGCCAGCGGTCCCAGTCGAGACCAGGTTCGGCGGGTTGTTCCGGCAGGTCGCACGGTTTGCCGGGAACCCCGAATTGGCAGATCACGGATTTGACCTCACCGATGAAACCATTGCGCACCACTTCGCACGCTGCGCGGAATTCCTTGCTGGAACGCTGCATGGAGCCGGTTTGGAGGATCCGGTTATGACGTTTCACCCCATCCATCACGGCGACCGCTTCCTCCACGGAATGCACGAGGGGTTTTTCACAATAGACATCCTTGCCCGACGCGAGGGCTGCGGTGGTAATGACGGCATGCCAATGATCCGGGGTGGCGATGCAGACGGCGTCGATGTCCTTGCGGGCCAGCACTTCGCGGAAATCGTTATAGGCATCGATCTTTTCGGTGCGGCCCTTGGAGGCATAAAAGTCGAGCACGGTCTTTTTGGCGTGTTCGCGCCGGGTGGTATCGACATCGCAGACGGCCATGACCTGGACTTCATCCATGTTGCCCATGAACCCACGCATCAGGCCTCCATTCTGTTTCCCGGTGCCGATGAAGGCCATGCGGATTTTGGCATTGGGGGACCCGTCGGCAGCCCACACGCGGGAGGGCAGGAGGAAGGGAGCGGCGGTGGCGGCGAGGCCGGACTTGAGGAAAGTGCGGCGGGCGGTGGTTCGGGTATTGGGACTCATGGTTAGGAAATTCACGGCTGGCAGAATGCCCCGGGGATGCGTCCATTTACGGTCAATTCTCCTATTCTTATCATACGCGAAAAGCTGGCGGAGCGTGACGCCGCACCCTGACGCGCCGGAACCGGGCCGGCAGAGCGGTCAGGTCGATGGGTTGGGGCCAGTTCTGCCCGGGAGGGCAATCGGGATGTTCCCCGGAATCCGCGTGCATTTCCCATTCCGGGAAGGCAGGATGCCGCCCATGAGTCATCGGCAAAGCATCTGGAAGCGTTTGGGTAAAATGGGGGC
>JAYUWQ010000037.1:0-2356 GCA_043753485.1 bacterium | reverse complement strand
GTGATATATCCCACCGGATCGGTGACGGCGGTTTGCGCTTGGACTCCAACGAGGGCAGCCAAGGAGGCGAGGCCGACGAGGAGAGGGAGTTTGTATTTCATGAGATTGAGGTGTGGAGGGTTCTGGTAGGCTAAAAGCAAATTAGGGGATCGCAGGCAAGGTGTAAAGGATTTCTTCAATGTTTGTGCATTTTTTTTACGGCGGGCTCCAAGGCCTCATTTGGCATCATTTCTCCTTGACACTCAAGACTTTATCGAATCCGACCCGAAAATCTGGAGGCTTTTCAGATGCGTTTTGAGTTGATTAACAAGGCATTTTTCTGAATGAAATCCCGCCCGGAGGCACCGCCCTCATCAATGAGCCTGGATACTGTCGCGGATGCGCTTGAACAGATTTTTCCCGACGGGGCGCTGTCCGTCCGGATAGCCGGCGGCATCGAAAGGAATATCCTTTTCGTAGGTGGGGAGCAGCACGTTGGAGGTGTCGCGATCCGGTTTGGCGAAGTTTTCGGCCTCAGGCCCGATAACGGTGCGCTGCACTTCGGAGGTGTGAACGTCGATCATGTCGCTGGCGGTATCGATGATGCGCGGTTGGATCATGATGACCAGTTCCTGCCGGGTGGCCTTGTGGGTCGTGGTGCCGAATAGGTGTTTGATGAACGGAACCTTCGAAATGAAGGGCAATCCAGTCACATTCTGGGTCTTGGTTTCGGTGATGCTGCCACCAATCGTGAAAATCGCGCCGTTGGGCACCGTGATTTTGTTATAGGGATTGGGTCAGGATGTTGGGGATCTGATTGCCGTTGATCAACGTGGAGCCTGCGACGGTGTTGTTGATCTGGTTGACCTCAATGGTGATTTCGTTCTTCGAATTGATGAGCGGGCGCACTTCAAGGACCAGTTCCACGTCCTCGTATTCGATATTGGAAGTCACCGAAGTGGTGCCGCCGGCCACGATGGAGGATTGCTGGTTGGCGGGGATGGGAACGCGGCTGCCCACGCGGATATCGGCGATTTCGTTATTGGCGGTGGCGACGTGGGGCTTGGAGAGGACTTTGAAGCGGGAGGTGCGTTCCAAGGCGGTGACGTAGGCGTTGAAGAGTTCGCCGACGCCGGCGTAAAGATTGAGGCCATCGGCCGCGGAAGTGAATCCGGCGATGGTGTCCAGATTGGCCGGATCGAGGAAGGTGCTGCCACCGGTGGTTTTATAGAGACCGGCAATGCTGACATTTTCACCGCCGATTACGACGTCTTCGACCCGTCGCAGCAGGTCAAAACCAGTCGTGATATCATCCCCCAGGGTGATCTGCGCGATCACGGCGTTGATGTGGACCTGAAGGGGCCGTTTGTCCATTTCCTTGATCAGCTCCGAGACGCGCTCGATGGACTCGGGTGGTCCGGTGACAAGGAGGGAATTCATGCGGGGATCGGAGATCAGCAGCGTCTTGCCGACCACGGCGGAACGGGGGAGGGCTGCGGTGGATTGGCGGGAAGCAAGTCCGCCTCCGCTGGAGGCTGCGCCTCCGGCGCGATTGCCCGTGCCCCCGCCGCCAAAACCGCCGCCCCCGAAGCCGCCGCCGCCAAAACCACCGGTGTTGCCCCCCCGGTTGGTGCCCCCGCCAAATTGATTTTGGCCGGAGGTTTGGGTAGTGCGGGCACCGCCGGTGGCACCGGCGCCGCCGCCGCCAGCCCCTCCACCGGCCGTTTGGCCGGCAGCGCCCAGACCCCGGGCTTCCAGTGAGGAGACCGCGATGTCGATAAACTCATCGACCGGGATGTAGCGCAGTTGCTGGGTGAGGAGATTTTTGACACGCGAAGGCTGGTCAAACTCCTTGATGAGTTTTTTGAGGTATTCGACGTGGACTTTTGGTCCGTGGATGAAGATGCGGTTGGTGCGGGGATCGGCTTTGACAATTACGGATTTTCCATCCGGCATGATGCCGGTGGAAGTGCCGGACCCCCCAGCGATGATAGGCTGGACGCCGCCCGCGTTGGGGATGTTGCCCAGAGCGTTCGCGGCGATCTGGGCCGCCACGGGACGAAACCCGGAGGAACCTCCGGAAGCCGTGCTTGCCTGGGTCTGAGCTTGCAGGATGCCGTCAAGCAAGGCTTGGATATCCTCCGCGGAGGCGCGTTCCAACTCCACAAAATCGTCGACCTGCGCCACGGGTTCGACGTCGACCTCATCCTTGATTTTAATCAGAGTCCTGATGTTGGGAATCGATCCGCGGACCAGAATGGCGTTGGCAGAAGGCACCGCGACATAAGCGCCCCAGGTGTGGTTGGGCACCGCATTGGCAAAAACCTGTGAAGCATCAGCGGCACTGAGGTAATTGAGGCGGATGAGGTAATTGACC
>JAYUWQ010000036.1:0-2357 GCA_043753485.1 bacterium | reverse complement strand
GATCAGTTGCAGGAATTCACCGCGGTAGCCGAGGGAGTCAGGGCCTTTGGAATTGCGGGCGAGTTGGCGGACCGTGTCCCAGGTCAGGGTGGGTGGGGCCTCGCCGCGCAGGAGTTGGGCAAAACCGGCGACAGCGGCGGCCCAGCGGGTTTCCTGGCCGGCCTGTTCCAGCGGGATGATGCGGTCCTTGACCGGGACTTCCAACAACTCGCTGGTGTCGCCCTGTGGCTGCTTCCAGCGGAGTTTGACGTTCATCAGTTCACCATTGAGGGCGGCGGGAGTGGGTTCGGTTTTCGGGACGGTAACGGCGGGGATTTGTTGGTATTTCAGGCCATCCACCACGGGGACGGGCGTGGCATCCGGGGCTCCGGCAGGGATGATTTCATAGAGCGCGGTGACGTTGTGGCCGGCGCCGATTTCACCCGCGTCCTTTTTGTCGTCGTTGAAGTCCTCCTTGGCCAGCATCCGGTTCTCATAGCCCAGTAAACGATAGGATTTCACCGCGGCGGGGTTGAACTCGATCTGGATTTTCACGTCCTTGGCGATGGTGACGAGGGTGCCGCTCATCTGTTCCACCAGAGTCTTGCGGGCTTCGCTGAGGCTGTCGATATAGCCGTAGTTGCCGTTCCCCTTGTCGGCGAGGAGTTCCATGGTGTCGTCCTTGAGGTTCCCCCGGCCGTAACCGAGCACGCTGAGGAAGACGCCGGTTTTGGCCTTCTCCTGGATGAGGGTGAGCAGGGCTTCGTGGCTGCTGATGCCGACGTTGAAATCGCCATCGGTGGCGAGGATGACGCGGTTCACGCCGTCCTTGATGAAGTGCTCCGCCGCCTGCTGATAAGCGAGCGAGAGGCCGCCCGCGCCATTGGTGCTGCCGCCGCTGCTCAAGGCATTGATGGCGGCGAGAATCCGGGTTTTTTCATGACCGTTGGTGGAGGGCAAAACCACGGCGGTGGACCCGGCATAGGTCACGAGGGAAACCCGGTCATTTTCTGTCAGGCGTTCGGCGAGGAGGCGCAGGCTCTGCTGCACCAGGGGCAGTTTGTTCGGCTCCGCCATGGAGCCGCTCACATCCACGAGAAACACCAGATTGCTGGCTGGGCGCTGCGCGGTGGCGATCTCCTTCCCCTTCAAGGAAATGCGTGCCAGCCGGTGGGCTGGATTCCACGGGGCACTGGTGAGGTCCACCCGCACCGCGAACGGTTTCCCGTCCTGCGGCGGTGCGTCCTCATACGGGAAATAGTTGACCAATTCCTCCAGTCGCACCGCCTCGGCCGGCGGGCGCTGGCCTTGATTGAGAAAGCGGCGGACGTTGGCGTAGCTGGCAGTGTCCACGTCGATGGAGAAGGTGCTGAGTGGGGATTGGCTGACGTCCTGGAAAGTGTTCCCCGGGAGTGGTTTGTAGGATTCGGAGCCGCTTTCCTGGAGCGTTGAGTCCCTCAATTTTTCGCCGGCCGCCGAGATAGTCTTCAAGTAACTGAAAATCGCAGTGGAGCGCGAGGAAACTCCCCGGCCCACGGCTTCCTGCATCGTTCCACCCGATGTGCTGGCCAATTGAACGTCATAGGGTGGTGGTCCAGAACTGACGCCTGTATCAAAATCGCCAGTGAGATGTGGAGAAAAGTTCCCCCCCCGCATGGGGGGTTCAGGCATCCGGAACCGGAACGACTTCACGTCCGACTCACCAACCCTGGTGAATAACGGGGGTTTTGATGGGGTCGATGCATCAAGAATGCGTTCGGCAGCTAAGCCTGAGGTTTTCGGTCCATGCATCAAGTCCGGACGAAGTGTCAGCATGATCCCGGCAGCGGCAGCGGTCGTCAGGGATAGGGTTTTCCAATGGCGTTTTACAAAGCTTTGAGGGGTGGGAGCGGCTTGGCTTAAGACAGACGCCAGATGGCTGCGGCTGGCTTCCGGCAGTTGTCCGCTCTCGTCGGCTGGGAATTCGGTGGCGAGCAGATGGGAGAACTGCCGCATTTCCTCTGCATAGGCGGCGAGGCCGGGGTTGGTGGCCATTTCGGCTACGAAAGCGGTGGCTTCTTCGGCAGTGAGCTGGCCGAGGGCCCAGGCGGTGGCGCGGACGTGGGTTTCGTCGGCGGAGGGAAAATCGGTTTCGGTTTTCATGGGATTTTGGAAAGTTGGAAACGAGTGGAAAGGGCTTCGGTGGCGAGGTATTTGCGGCGGAGGGTATCGAGGGCCTGGTGGAGCAGGGTGCCGACATTGGTGACGGTGAGGCCGGTGGCGGTGGCGATATCGCGGTAGCTGAGGCCGCCGTGGAATTTGAGGCGGATCAGCTCCTGCTGGCGGAGGGGCAGGGTGGCGATCAGACGGATCAGTTGTGAGGAGGTCTCGCGGTTTTC
>JAYUWQ010000035.1:0-5835 GCA_043753485.1 bacterium | reverse complement strand
CCGCGTTCTGACCAAGAGTTATGGCAAGATCTTCCTCGACGCCCTGCCCCCGGCCCCGCGGGTGATTGCGGATTGACGGAGCGCGGACTTGCAGTCCGCCCCGGAGCTTCGGCAAAGCCCTGGCCAACAAGAACCATGAAAAAAACGGATCATTGGTGAAAAAACCGGATCGTTGGAAAAGGCTGCCGGGGCGGACTGCAAGTCCGCGCTCCGTAATGTGCCATCCCGGACTGGACGCCTGCCGGTCCTGCGCTACCCTCCCGCCATGCCCAAGGTCCTCACAGGTTTGGATATTCTGATTTCCCAACACTTCGCCCCATTGCAGGGGTTGAAGGTCGGCCTCGTGGTGCATCCGGCTTCGGTGGATGCGCAGGTGCGTCATGCGATTGATCTGTTTTCCGCGGCGCCCGGCCTCGCCCTGACGGCGATTTTCGGACCCGAGCATGGGCTGATGGGCCAGGCCCAGGACCTGATCCATGTCGCCGAACACGAATCCACCGGTCATGCGGTTGAGGACGTCCGCCTTCACAGCCTCTATGGCACCAATGTCACCAGTCTCCGGCCCACCGCCGATTCCCTGCGGGGTCTGGATATCCTGGTCATCGATCTCCAGGATGTGGGCAGCCGGTATTACACATTCCATGCGACCATGCTGTATTGTTTGGAGGCCGCGTTGCCTCTTGGGTTGCCGGTGATGATCCTCGACCGGCCCAATCCTATTGGGGGCACGGCGGTGGAAGGTCCCGCGCTTCAGCCGGGATTTGAAAGCTTTGTGGGCTGTGCGGATCTGGCCACCCGCCATGGATTGACCATGGGCGAATTGGCCACGCTTTATGTCAGGGAACGCGGTCTGGATGGGGCGCCGCTGACAGTGGTGAAATGCAGGAACTGGGAGCGCGGTATGTTCTTCGAGGACACCGGTTTGCCTTGGGTGCTGCCCTCCCCGAATATGCCCACCCCGGACACCGCGGTGGTTTATCCCGGAGCCTGTCTGGTGGAAGGCACCAATCTGAGCGAAGGCCGCGGCAGCACCCGTCCGTTTGAAATCATGGGAGCCCCGTGGCTGCCGGGCCGCCTTCTGGCAGAAAAACTGAATGCCGCCCACCTGCCCGGAGTGAGCTTCCGACCCCTCACCTACCGGCCGACCTTTCAGAAACACGCCGGCAAGGACTGCGGCGGGGTGCAATTCCACGTCACGGACCGCCTGACTTTCCTGCCCGTCCGCACCGGTTATGCATACCTCCAGATCGCCCGGGCCCTCAGCCCCGGCGACTTCCAATGGCGCAAGGAAATCTACGAATACGTCACCAATCCAATCGCCATCGATCTCCTGTTCGGGAGTGCCCGGGAACGGCTCGCCATCGAACAGGGAATTCCCTGGCAGGACGCCTGCCGCGCCTGGGAACCCGAGGAACGAACCTTCCGCCAGCGCCGCGAACCGGCATTGTTATACCAGTGACGTTCCTGCGGTCTCAGGGCTGGGCGAGGCGGAAGAAGAGACGGCTTGCAGGAGACGGGACGGTGAGGCTTTTCAGGGTGCCATTGTCCTCCACGCCTGTGGAGGCAGCCCACGGAACGGTGCCGGGAGCCGCGCTTTGCTGGAGGAAACACCACGAAAATGACGAGGGCCAGGAAACGGTGACGGCGTCATTGGAGCCGGCAATATTCAGGCCGGGCACGAGGCGGGAGGTGACGGAGGAGAAGGTGGCCCCGACGCGGATTTCGTCGAAAGTCCCGGAGCCGGCGGCCAAAGCCACGGGAGTGGTGGTGGCGCCGCCGGAGAAGGGACGCAGCGTGGTGATGGCTCCCATCTCGAAGTTCTCGTTATCCACATACGGAGTCAGGGCGTTTTCATCGGCGACGCTGGAAGGATCGACGTAGACGCGGACGCGATCATTGATGCCGCTGGTGTCGAAATCGATCCGGATGATCACCTGATGGGGCACGCCGGTGCCCATGGGGATGGGCGTGACGCCACCGGACCCAATCACCAGATTGCCCGGATTGGTGTTCAAAAACACTGCCGCCAAATTGCCTTCGGAGGTCGCGGCCACGGCGGCAGTGGCATATTGGCCGAAGCCGAACTTTTCGACCGTGCCGGCGAAAAGGGCGAAGTTGATCGTGCGGATGGAGTCCGTGAGACGCTGGATGGTGAAACTGAAATACAGGGACCCGCTATCGACGGTTTGCCCGAGGGAGCGCCCGGCCGTGCCGGCGTTGACCCGGATGCGATTTCCCACCGCCGGGGCGAGGCCCGGGAGAGTGCCCGCCACCACCGTGGTATTGGTCACCACAAAGGGGGCAGAGGTCACCCCATTTCCCCAAATTGTGGTGTTTGGCAGCGCCGGATCTCCGGAAGCATTCCATCCGGCACCCCGGCTGTTGAGGTTGAGATTGGAATCGGTGGCGGGGTTGCTGGCATCAACTACGGTGCCGTAATCGAACGGTTCGTAGGCGGTCCCGGTGTAGGGGGCAGCCTGGGCAGCGACGGGGAGCAGGCCCAAAAGCACGATCCGGCAGCGATTGGCGTAATGTTTTTTCATCTCCGGTTAAGGTAATGCTTTTGTCATAAGGAAGTCGATGGTGATCGGTCAATGAATTTTAAATGGCTTAGCAAGCCTGCAGGCCGAAGGAGGATGCAGTTCCGTCGAACAAACGGGTTGCTGCCGCCGGTGCTGCGTGGACGGTAGGACTCGTCCTGATTCTTTTCCCCATGGTCACCCGCCTCCTCCACACCCGATACCGCGTCGCCGATCTGGCCCGCACCGTGGATTTCTACACCAAGGTGCTCGGTCTCAGGGAAATCCGCCGCCACAAATCCCCCCGGGGTTCGGAACTCGTTTTTCTCGAGACTCCCGGCAGCGAGGAACTCATCGAGATTTGCCAATATGATGCCAGCGGTCCGGTCGTGGTAGGTCCGGACCTGACCCACTTGGCCTTCGAAGTGGAAGACCTCGAAGCCTTCTCTGCTCATGCCGCGGCTCTCGGTTACCCACTTTCGGATGGACCCACCACGGCAAGTTCCGGCACTACTTTTGCCTTCATCGACGCTCCCGAAGGGTATGAGATCGAACTCATCCAGCGCCGCCCGGATGCTTCCCGACTCCCCGTCTGATCCTTCTCTGCCTTCCAACTACACTTTACCACTGATGGACTTCGACTGGCTGGACGCCCCTTTTGACCTCAAGGTCATTCCACCCCGTGAAATCGAGGAATCCTACGAAGACCCGTTCTCGCTGCGCCTGCTGCCGGAGCGGGAAAACGAGGCCACGGAAGCCCGTTATTTCTGCCTTGGAAAGACGGTGGGCAACCAACCGATTTTCAGTGTCTTCTGGACCGATGGCAAGAAATACCGGGTGCTCTTTGCCCGTTCCATGACTCCGGATGAACTCAGCTTCTACGAGCGTAAAAACACTGAGTTCCTCTGATCCACCCTCCTCTTTCCAATCAATGAAAAAAATCATGTCATGGCGCGAAGTCCCCGACTTCGCCGACGAAGAGGAAGAAGCCTTGTTCTGGTCCACCCACCAGCTCGACGCCCGGCTGATGAACAGCGCCCTGCACCGGCCCGATGTCCGGGAAAGCACCACTATTACCTTGCGTTTCGATCCCCGGATGCTGGCCCGGATCAAGCGGCTCGCCCGCTCCCGCTATCTGAACTATCAGAGCATGATCAAGCAGTGGCTCAGCGAGCGCCTCGAATCCGAGCTGCACAATGGCCCCCGCTGAGCGCCAGGCACCACCGGTAGTGGCGGCCCGGACCGCCCGTGCTTTTCTGGAACAGTCGCGCAGCTGGGCCATCGCTTGGCTGGGCTGGTTCATTGTTTTGGCGATCCTGTCGTCTCTCAGCCATCCGGGTCCAAAGATTGATGTCGTAGGAATCGATAAAATCGAGCACGCCATCTACTTTGCCGTTGGCGGCACCTGTCTGGCGCTGGCCCTCGCGCTGCGGGGGAAACCGGCCCACCTTGCCTTGCTGACCGCTCCATGGCGGAAGCTCGCACTGATCGCTTTGCTCGCAGGAGCGGCGGTCGGCTGGTTTGATGAATGGCACCAAAGTTTCACCCCCGGCCGGAAGGGTCTGGATGTTTACGATTGGACGGCGGACGTGCTGGGCAGCCTGGCAACCGTGCCACTGGCACGTCTGGTGCTCCGTTGGCTGGCCTTGCGCGGCGGACGGGCTTGATGTTTTTCTTTGGCCGAAGGCCATGCCTCCTTCAATTCCGATGGCACCTCCGTCCAATTTCCCTGTCTCCTGCCCCGGCTGCAGGACATCCTATCAGGTGCCCGTTTCCATGACTGGGCTGGCCGTAACCTGTGAGGCCTGCGGCGAAGACTTCACCCTCGACAGCCCCCCTCCCTTGGCCTTGGATTCCCCAGCCGGGGTGGAAGGGGTGGAATCACTGGCTCCGGGACTCCCCCAGCCGGGTCCCGCCAAACGCCTTTTGAAAAACAGCCTGTTGCTGGTGATGGGAGCTGGCATCGTCGTGGCCGCTTCCACCCTCCTGAAAAGACCAACTGCTTCCCATGATCCAGTCGATCCCGCAGTCACTGAGACAGCGCAGGACGCCTCCACCGCGGCCTTCATCCCCTCATCCGTCGTGGCCCCTGCCCCGCCGGAGGGGGCAGCGCAAGCGGCGGAGTCCCCACGGCATATTATAATTCCCGGAGACCCCGTTCCTCCACCCCAGCCAGTCGCTGCTGAACCAACGCCGCCCCCCGGGACGATGCCGGACCCGCCGGAGCCATCCGTCACGGAACCGATCGCGCCGGGTCCACCGGAAAGGGTGACCGCTCCTCCGCAGGTGCCCCTCCCGCTCGCTCTTCCTGTTCCGGCAGGAGAAATTTCCGAATCCAACGCGCCCCTTCCCCCGCCCGGGATTCCTCCCGTTCCCGTTCCCGTTCCCGTTCCGGATCAGCCCACGCCTGCTCCGATTCCGCCTCCCCCCCCGGAGCCCACGGCCCCCGCCGTTTCCTCAATCGATCCTGCCATGGCCCGGAAGAATTCCCTCAAGACGCTGGAACAGTTTTTTCGGGCATCCACCATGGAGGAACGATTGGCTTATTCGCAGGATCCTGACAAAATCCGGAAGGAAATGGCCACTTACTCTGAAACCCATCCGCCCGCGCCTTTTGCGGTGCAGGAAATCACGTTCCTGACGGAAGGGGAAGTGCCGGACAGCTCCCGGAAGTTTCACCTCTATAACGTGCTGCTGAAGGACCGGGAAGCCCCGATCCCCATGGCCGTGGAGGAGACCAGGGATGGTTACCGGGTCGATTGGTCAGCCTTCATCGAAAGCTACCACCACCGCCTGCGGGCCTTCTTCGACGCCCCCACGGAAACCCCCGGGCGCTTCCGCGTCATGCTGCGGCGCGCCCACTATTTTGGACCGGCGGTTCCGGGGCAGGATTCGGTGCGGATCGCCTATACCGTGGAGCCGCCCATGCGGGACGAGACTTTTCACGTCTGGGCGGACAAAGAGAGCCTCGTTTACCAGGAAAAACTGGCCACCGGCGAACGGAACAGCTGGGACGCTGAATCCTACGTGATCGTGGAACTCAGGTGGCGGGGAGACGATCATCAGGGCCGTTGGGTCGGACTGCACCGGATCACCTCCGATAGTTGGAGGGCCGATTGAAGCGCTCCTGCCAGACCAAACGCCCAAATCCGCCTTCCCCCCTTGACCCTGTGGCATGGCGCGTCCTACCTCCGGGTCACTGAGGTGATTTTCCAAAGATGAGCGATTTTCTGAAACACGAGTGCGGGGTGGCGTTTGTGCGCCTGCGGAAACCACTGCAACATTACATCGAGAAGTATCAAAACCCACTCTGGGG